>CAYOJD010000201.1:0-1066 GCA_964404205.1 uncultured Prolixibacteraceae bacterium | reverse complement strand
GAATGTATATTATGTGTCTTTAAACACAGAATATACACAGAATATACACAGAATATACACAGAATATACACACAAGATACACATAAGATAAGATGAAGGCCGGTCGAAAGATCGCCTTTGGCCTATTTTTTCACCCCACTGTGGATAGAGCAACCGTCGGAATTGGGTTTCGGATGCACACCCGGCCACGTGGGGAAAGAAGGGGTATAAATTTGGCCGTTTTATCCCTATCGGCACGTTTACCAATCGTAATAGCCTGAAAATGTAGTGGCCCAATTCCGAAATGCAACCATCTGCCATCGATCGGATAAAAATTCCTCGGCAATTCTCCAAAAAGTATTTAATTTGTATCGGAGTGACCCTAAAGATTGAACCAAACAACTATTGCTCATCGCGGATGTTGAAATATTCATTTTCAAACTATTTCCTCGTATGCTGGCTCATACTGATGAGCTTTGCCACTGATGCGAGAGAGTTGAAAATATACCCGGTCGTGCAATCCGATCCAAAAGAGTTTGGAGGACGTGTGAATTGCATTTTTCAGGATCGGGGCGGTTTTATTTGGATAGGCAAAGAGAATGGCCTTTTTCGTTACGATGGCTATGAGCTAAAGCCTTTTCTTCACCGTTTAACCGATTCGACCACCATTGGGGGCAACAATATTGTGACCATTACAGCTGACGAAAAGGACAACTTATGGATTGGCACCAAAGGTGGCGGACTCAACAGCTATAATCCCGTAACAGGCCAATTCAGGCGTTTCCAGCATCAGGAGAAAAACCCCGGTTCGATTAGCCACAACGAAGTTTTTGCGATTCACCCTGACAACATTGGCAATTTTTGGATTGGCACCGACGGAGGCGGTCTTAACTATTTCTCTCCCCAAAGTGCTAAATTCAGTTGCATCCAACAGTCGTCGGAAATGCCGAAAGGGCTTCGCAGCGACAAAATATTGGCCATACATGGCACATCGGACGGAAAATACTGGATTGGGACCTGGGGGGGAGGGCTGCACCTGTTCGACACGCAAAAACAGGCAATAGAACATTTGGGCGAAGGTACTCCC
>CAYOJD010000200.1:0-1128 GCA_964404205.1 uncultured Prolixibacteraceae bacterium | reverse complement strand
GGTGGGGGCCACCGGTCTACCGTCCCCCTTATCATGTTCACCGTCCGCCACACCATCCGTATCCCGGCCACGGAAACCGTCCCAGCGACCATTACTATGGCCGTAATCCCCACACAAAAGATATTAACAGGCACCATACCAACAATATCTATAACCATCGAGGCGATGTTATCACGCAAACCAAGCCCTCACGCCCTATCTACGGAGGCAATTCATCGAGGCCCGGTCCTTCGGTATCGAACCGGCCAGGTACAAGGCCAACCACTCCTGAAGCGGTAAAACCAGGCACAAGGCCAGCCGTTCGCCCTGAAACACGACCCGGCACCTCAGGTCAGACAAGGCCAACGACCCGTCCTGAAAGCCGACCTGGGAACAATGAACAAACCAGGCCTTCCACGCGCCCGACAACACGCCCCGCAGGCAATAGCCGTCCGGTCAGCAAAGAGGGTACCACAACCAATCGGGCACCCAGGCCGTCAGTCAGCCGCGAAAGTGTAACCGTCGATCGGGAAGGAAATGTATATCAGCGCAACAAGGAAGGAAATGTACAGCAATACAATGGCCGCAACTGGGAGAATGTGAGCCGCAACAGTTCGAACCAGCAAAATGTGAACCGCCAGATTGAACAACGGCAACGGGGCAATACCAATGCTTCCGTTAAATATCAGAATACCCAACGGGGTGGAAATGTAGGCAGCAGTTACAGCAAACCGAGGGCAACCAACACCCCAAAGGCAACTGCACCGGCCGCCAGACAGGCTTTCCCAAAAAGACAACAGCCGGCAGCCCGTCAGGCTCACAGCAATTCATCAACCCGAAGGACCCATTAGTTTCAGCGATGCATGGTTCGCAAATATGATTTTAAATCTCCCGCAGATGATTTGGATAGACATCTATCTCCGAACACTGCGGGAGATTCGTTTTTACCGGCTACCCACATTATGGCACCCAATCTCAGGTAAAGAGGCTTCACCATACCCGAACTGCTCAATATTTTCGGTTTTTGCTCCCGCCAAACGCCTTTTTCACTATTTTTATGCACGACAGGAAAATTTCCAAACGATTACGCAACGATGAAAAAAGGAATCTTCACCATTTTAGTTTGTCTGGCCGCTTTCAGTTTCGCGG
>CAYOJD010000199.1:0-1177 GCA_964404205.1 uncultured Prolixibacteraceae bacterium | reverse complement strand
ACCAGTTAAGAAAAACCACAACGGCAAGGTGGAGCCAGTCGATGAAATGCTGGTACATTGTCCGCGAAGCGTTTAAACTCAATACATTTTTTGAAAACTTCAGGGAAATGGCTTACGTTGATTATTCGGCATTAAAAACGGGAAAAAGCAAAACTACCGAAACTGCGCCGGAAAAGAAATATAGTGTGCTTGCCCTTAAGCAACAATTACCGGTGGAGGTAAAAATTAAAATTGATGAATTTAAAAACTGGATGCAACAAAAGCGTTATGGCGACAATACGGTAAAAACCTACACTCATCAGCTTGAAATATTTTTTGGATTTTATGCAGAAAAGAAACCTGATGAAATAACAAACTCCGACATTACAGCATTTAACAGCAACTTTGTTTTAAAGCACAACCTCAGCGCCACATTTCAGAATCAGACAATCAGCGCACTTAAACAATTCTATTCGAGATTGTACCGTAAAAATATTGATATAGATGACATGGAACGCCCCTGGAAAGGCCGGCCATTGCCAAAGGTAATTCCGCTTGAGATTGTTAAAGAAATGCTTGCATCGATATCCAACCCAAAGCATAAATTGGCGTTATCTGCCATTTATGGATTGGGTTTACGAAGAAGCGAACTGCTAAACCTGAAACTTTCGGAAATTGATTTTCAACGAAAAGTTGTGTCAGTTATAAATGCCAAAGGGAAAAAAGACAGGGTTTTGCCTATACCCGCAAAACTGGAAAACCTGATGCTGGATTACATTAAAAAAAGCAAACCTGCCACATGGTTGATAGAGGGAAATTTAAAAGGGGTGCAATATTCAGCCACCAGCCTGCAAAATATTTTCGACAAATATATGTCGAAAATAAAAAGCAATCATAATTTTACACTACATTGTTTACGGCACAGTATTGCAACTCATTTGCTTGAAAGTGGTACAGATTTGAGATATATACAAGAATTGCTTGGGCATAAGTCATCGAGAACAACTGAGATATACACCCATGTGAGTATTAAGAGTTTAAAGAACATAAAAAATCCATTGAATGATTTTGATATATAAACAAAACATGAACATACACAACACATTTGGTACAGTGGATTCGAAGAATATGAACAGACAAACAAGTTGTGCGTCAGCTTAAAAGACAAGACCCCGATAATGGAAATACCACCTTAATA
>CAYOJD010000198.1:0-1220 GCA_964404205.1 uncultured Prolixibacteraceae bacterium | reverse complement strand
CAGCTACGATATTAATTGTAGAATTTAATAATTTAGGAAGATGAAAAAGAGCAATTTGAGCGAGAGTCAAATCATCAAGATTTTGTCGTCACAGGAAAGCGGGCGTACGGTATCAGACATTTGTCGGGAGCATGGGATAAGCCAGGCAACGTTTTATAGTTGGAAGGGTAAATATTCTGGCATGGAAGTTTCGCAACTCAAACAAATGAAAGATATGGAGCGGGAGTTAGCCCAGTACAAGAAAATTGTAGCAGAGTTAACCCTACAGAATACGGTACTAAAAGATGTTATTGAAAAAAAGCTTTAAGGCCTGCCGAGAAACGTGAATTGGTTGAATATACCCAGGAAACATATAAGATGAGTCTACGGCAGGCCTGCATACTGTTTAGCATCAGTACATCGGTATTTTATTATAGAACCAGGCGTAAAGATGACAGCGAGGTTATTGAGCAATTGTCGATTCTTGCCTCACTTCATCAACAGTGGGGATTTTGGATGATGTATCACCGTTTAAGGAAGTTACAATATCAATGGAACCATAAACGCGTATATCGTATTTACACCGCCATGCGCCTGAATATGCGAAACAAAAGGAAAAAACGTTTACCGGCACGGGTTAAAGAACCGCTGTTGTGTCCTATTGGGCCCAATATCACCTGGAGTCTGGATTTTATGCATGATACCCTTCAAAATGGTAAAACCATAAGAACTTTAAATATTATCGATGATTTTAACCGTGAAGCACTTTCGATAACTGTAGATACCAGCTTGCCGGCACAACGTGTCATCAGGGAACTGACCCGGCTGATTCAATGGCGAGGTAAACCTGAAAAGATCCGTTCAGATAACGGCCCTGAGTTTATTGCGCAAGCTATTGGCGGCTGGTGTTTCGAAAATGGAATCGAATGGGTTTATATACAACCGGGTAAACCAACGCAGAATAGTTTGGTTGAACGGTTTAACAGAACTTTCCGCGAGGATGTTCTGGATAGTTATATGTTTGAGGATTTATCACAAGCAAGAAAATATGCAAATGCATGGGCATGGATGTATAATAACGAAAGACCCCATTCTGCATTAGGATATTTAACACCTGTCGAGTTCCTGTTGAAATATGGAAAACGCTCAACCGAGTTTCCCACATTACAACAGGACATATACAACAATAACCAATGGAATACTTTATTTTTGAATGTAGCTAGTTAGGGGAAGATTACACT
>CAYOJD010000197.1:0-1344 GCA_964404205.1 uncultured Prolixibacteraceae bacterium | reverse complement strand
CCTGCATGGTACACTCGGAAGAGGCTTACAACACCGCTGTCGAAGCTTCGGAAATACTTTTCGGGAAAGGGACCGAAGATACCCTCCGCAAACTCGACGAAGCCACTTTTCTCTCGGTCTTCGAAGGGGTTCCTCAGTTTGCAGTTGACAAAGCGGAATTGGAAACCGGAATCAATATCGTTGATTTACTGGCAGAAAAGAGTGCCGTTTTCCCTTCGAAAGGCGAAGCACGCCGCACCATTGCCGGGGGCGGTGTGGCAATGAACAAAGCCAAAATCGAAAGTCCCGACACGCTGGTATCGGCGAAAGAGCTGATTAATGGCAAATATCTGCTGGTACAGAAAGGAAAGAAAAATTACTTCCTGCTTATTGCTGAATAGTGGATGCTTACACCATAAAAAAAGGCTTTCAATAACTTGAAAGCCTTTTTTATGGTTGAAATTCTCTGTTACAGTTTTTGCTCCTCTGCCCGCAATTGGGCCCACTCTTCGGTGGAAAGGCTCGCACCAACAGTGCCAATAATCTTCCCGGCCAATAATGCACCTAAACGGCCACATTTCTCAAGGTCGTACCCTTTGGCCAGACCGGCAAGAAAGCCTCCCGCAAAGAAATCACCCGCACCGGTGGTATCGATAACCAATTTCCCCATCGATGGAATATGATATTGCCGGTTACCTTGTCTCACAAAAGCACCCTCTTTGCCTACCTTTACCACGGCAATGTCGCAACGCGAAGCCAGATTACACAAAGCCGCCTCAGGCCTCAGACCTGTAAACGAGATAGCCTCCTCCTCATTGGCAAAAACAATATCGACATAATTATCGACCAGTTCGTTCAACACCTCCCGGTTGGCTTCAATCACCGTATAGCTGGCCAAATCGAGCGCAATGGTCAGTCCGGCCGTCTTGGCTACTGATGCCGCCGCTAAAATCAGTGCATGGTTAAATGCCAGATAACCCTCGATAAAGAAGATATCGTAACCTGCCAGTTTTTCTGGTGTAACATCATCAGACCCCATCTCGACCGCGGCACCCAGATAGGTAGCCATGGTGCGCTCGCCATCGGGAGCAACCAAACAAACGGCCCTCCCGGTAGGAAGAGTGTTGTGGTTCAACAAACAATCAATTCCATGCTCCTTCATCTCTTGCTCGAATAGCTTTCCCAACTCATCGTTTCCGATTGCCCCCAGAAAACCAGACGAAACATTCAGATTGGCCACTGCGTTGATGGCATTGGCCACCGACCCGCCTGTCGCCAGTTTAGTCTGTTGCCCTTTAATCTCACTTTGAATAGTCGCTGAAAGTTGCCCGTCGACCAAAGTCATCCCGCCAACAGCCAACCCTA
>CAYOJD010000196.1:0-1402 GCA_964404205.1 uncultured Prolixibacteraceae bacterium | reverse complement strand
TGTTGGTTCTTGCCGTTGTAGGAGTAATTCAACAAAAAATAGGAAAAGATGGAAAAGTTGATCAACAGTGAAATTTTCATGCTGACCATTACCGTGGGGAGCTACTTTGGCGGACAGTGGCTCTATCGCAAAAGCAATATCAAACTGCTTCACCCCATTATTACATCGGTGGCCACCATTATTGCCGTCTTAATTTTGCTCGATATCCCTTACGACTCCTACCGCGAAGGAAGCCATTTTATCCATTTCCTTTTAGGCCCATCGGTGGTAGCGTTGGGCTACCTGCTCTATGAAGAGCTGCATCACATCAAGGGCAATTTGGTATCGTTGCTTGTAGCCCTGCTGGCTGGCAGTCTGGTTGGAATTATCAGCGTAATCTGGATATGCCGCTGGCTGGGTGCCGACCCGACAATCATTGCCTCGTTGCAACCCAAATCGGTTACCACCCCCATAGCCATCGGACTCTCGGCCCGCTCAGGGGGCCTGCCTGCCCTTACCGCCATTGTAGTCGTACTTTGCGGCATACTGGGAAGTATTGCAGGACCGTGGTTGTTAAAAAAACTGGGGGTAAAAAGCAAAGTAGCCAAAGGATTGGCCCTGGGGGCTGCGTCTCATGGTATCGGCACCGCACGCGCCCTCGAAATAGGAACCCTCGAAGGGGCGGTAAGCGGAATGGCCATTGGGTTGATGGGTATTATTACAGCTATTCTTATCCCACTGCTCGAAAGATGGGTGTAATCAACCCGAGTGGTTGACCTGAACCAAAAGGAAAGGGCTGAGGGATAAAATTCCCACAGCCCCCTATAATTTGAAATTGGTTAAAATGACTACTCTTCAATAATCACAATTTTTTCAATCTTATCTCCTTGACGGATATCGTCAATCACATCAAGCCCTTCGTACACTTTGCCAAAACAAGTATGGTTACGATCTAAATGCTTGGTATTTTGACGGCTGTGACAAATAAAAAACTGCGAACCTCCGGTATCGCGGCCGGCATGGGCCATCGACAATACACCACGGTCGTGATATTGATTATCGCCGTCGAGCTCACATTTGATGGTGTACCCCGGGCCGCCTACACCTGTACCTTTTGGACAGCCGCCCTGAATTACAAAATTGGGGATGACACGGTGAAAAGTCAATCCGTCGTAAAAACCCATTTTCGACAGTTCAACAAAGTTAGCCACTGTTTTGGGTGCATCCTTTTCGTAAAATTCGACATACATAATGCCTTTTACCGTATGAATTTCTGCTTTAATCATTTTCGTTACTTTTTATTGACTCCGCAAAGGTACAATCTTTTAATGGAACCTTAAAGCAGAAACCATCTGGTAATGTAACCGGTGGCCAACCTTTATTCGCATCATATTATCAATATAATTTGAATATATTTTATGTA
>CAYOJD010000195.1:0-1407 GCA_964404205.1 uncultured Prolixibacteraceae bacterium | reverse complement strand
GCCTTCGAAGTTACGGTTCGACGTGGAAACAGCATATTTCCCTTCCGGAATTTTGTCGTCGTTCATTGCCAGACAAGCCGAACAGCCCGGTTGGCGAAGTTCGAAGCCAGACTCAATCAAGATCTTATCGATTCCTTCAGCGATAATCTGCCGTTCAACGGCTTTTGAACCTGGAACAACCCAAACCGTAACATTGTCAGCTTTCCTGCGCCCCTTCACAAAGTTGGCAAAAGCCCTAAAATCTTCGATACGGCCGTTGGTACAACTTCCGATAAAGACATAATCGACCGGTTTGCCCTCCATTTTTTCTCCAGCCGAATACCCCATGTAGCCAAGCGATTTCTCAAAAGTGAGTTTATCGGTACCTGTTAAGCCTTCGCCCGTAGGAATTGCTTGTGTAATGCCAATGCCCATTCCGGGATTGGTGCCATAAGTTATCATTGGTTCGATATCGTCGGCATGATAAAGCAATTCGGTATCGAAAACTGCCCCTTCGTCGCTGGCCAGACTTTTCCAGTAGTCTACGGCCTTGCCCCATTCGTTGCCCGACGGTGCAAACTGGCGTCCTTTCATATAAGAGAAGGTGGTTTCGTCGGGAGCAATCATGCCGCCCCTTGCACCACTTTCAATGCTCATGTTACAGAGGGTCATACGACCTTCCATTGTGAGGCTGGTGATAGCCGAGCCTGCATATTCAATAAAGTGACCGGTTCCGCCGCTGGTCGAAATCTGACTGATGATATAGAGCGCAATATCTTTTGCGGTTACCCCTTGCTTCAGTTCTCCATCGACTGTGATGCGCATTTTTTTGGGTTTTGGCTGCATGATGCACTGGCTGGCAAGCACCATCTCCACTTCGCTGGTACCAATGCCAAAGGCAATCGCGCCAAAAGCGCCGTGGGTGGAAGTGTGGCTATCACCGCAAACAATGGTCATGCCAGGCTGGGTAATGCCCATCTCGGGGCCGATAATATGAACCACGCCATGCCCTTCAGTTCCCAATCCGTGATGAACAATTCCATGTTCGTCGCAGTTACGTTTAAGCGTCTCCACCTGATTCCTTGAGAGTTCATCCTTAATGGATAGATGCTGATTGGCAGTGGGGACATTGTGGTCGGGGGTAGCAATGGTTTGATTGGGGCGGAAAACTTTCTGCCCACGGTTTTTCAATCCCAGGAAGGCTACCGGACTGGTCACTTCGTGAATAAAATGACGATCGATATAGAGCACGCTTGGGCCCTCTTCAATCTGTTTAACCACGTGTGCATCCCAAATTTTATCAAATAATGTTTTTGGTTCCAAAACAATCTGTTTTAAGTTGACAATTAATTATCCTTTACCCGATGCTTTTTGTTTATTCCCGATTTTATTCAGGGCATCGATAAAAGCTTCGACTGAGGCAGTAAT
>CAYOJD010000194.1:0-1486 GCA_964404205.1 uncultured Prolixibacteraceae bacterium | reverse complement strand
TGTAAGTTCATGTCTATTTCGTTGAATAGTATTCTTTTACTGAATATCTTTTCTTCAGTAATGCCGTCAATCCGGTCCGGAAAAGTGGGAAGGGCACGTTTGTCGGCATTATCCGGGAGCGATAGCCCGAGGGCGCTAAACCGTTGCGGCCTTAGTGTTTCGCTGTTGAGTAGTATCCAGCCCGAAACTCCGCGCACAATGATTTCGTGGTCTTTATCGTAGATCTGAAAATCACGGCGGAAGAATATGCCTTCCAAATCGCAGGGCCAGGTCTCGAATTCGATGATTTCGTCCCACTGCGGCATTCTGGTAATTTCAACTGTAATTCGCGAAAGCGCCCAAAAAAGATGTCGTTCTTTCAGTACCTGATAGCCGGCTCCCAAATGATGAGCATGATTGCTGGCGGCTTCCTGAAAAAACTGCATCAGGACTGATGGTTTTATTTTCTTCTGAAAATCAACATGAAACGAGTTGATTTTGAATGATTCTTTCCAAACAGAGTACATTGTATAAAATATTTAATAAACTTCGATGTTTGAAATAACAGGGCAAGCTTTCGATGCCGTTATGTTGATCTTAAGTTTACTTGTTTCGATTGGCTCTATAGCTACAATTCTTTTGTAACCGATTGTCGTTGCTTCGGTAACTTGCTCCCATTTATCATTTTTCCATACCTCGACAGTGAAATTTTTCACTCTTTGACCCAACTTGATATATTCCTGTAGCGTTATAAAATTGATGGTTTTAGGCTCTTTCAAATCAATCTCTATTTCTGCTTTGGTAATATTATCGTCAGTGGCCCAATACGTTTCTTTATTTCCGTCGAGCAGATTGGCGGCACCATATTGTTCTGATTTTCCGCGTACATTGTTGGCAGATGCCTTAACACGCAAGGCCAGATTGGTTTTGAAACGTTGATCAAGCAGATTTTTCCAGCCTTCAAGGGCTTTCGCATCATTTTCATGAATAAGTCCGCGGCGGTCGGGTGGAATATTGAGCAGCAGGTTTGAACCTCGGCCTACTGATGTGAGATATATTTCAAAAAGTTTTTCCGGAGTTTTGACCAAAGAATCTTCTTCGGCATGATAAAACCATCCGGGGCGAATAGAAACATCGACTTCGGCGGGAATCCACATTTTCCCATGCTCTTCGCCGCTGTTTAGCAGGTTACTGATTCCTGATTTTCCTGCATATAAGGTGTCGGCATTTATGGTATTCCAGTTGGTTTCGCCTGCAGTCCCTCTTTCGTTGCCTACCCATCTGATGTCGGGCCCGGCATCGCTGAAGAACACAATTTCGGGTTCAATTTCACGGACTATCTCCAATGTTTTTGGCCAGTCGTAATAGTTTCGGCCATCAATTTTTCGTGTTTCGCGGGCTCCGCCATAATAGCCATCGCCACCATTGGCTCCATCGAACCACATCTCGAATACGGGGCCGTATGCAGTAAAAAGTTCACGCAATTGATTCCGGTAATATTCAATAT
>CAYOJD010000193.1:0-1678 GCA_964404205.1 uncultured Prolixibacteraceae bacterium | reverse complement strand
TTGGCCCCTCCATTGCATCGGGTAGCCAGATGTGGAGCGGAAACATGGCCGATTTACCGGCACCGCCCATAAAGACCAGCATCAGTCCCCAGGTGAGCGACGATACACCCATAAACGAAGAGGCCATCATGTTCGCGCCAAAAGGCGATGCGGGCTGGGTCAGGTTGGCAATCATAGTGGTGAAATCGAAGCTTTTGGCCCCACTGCCCAGCACCAGAATCCCAATCAGAAAACCCAAATCGGCAAAGCGGGTGACGATAAATGCCTTTTTGGCTGCCGCGATGGCCGACTGTTTCTTGTAATAAAACCCGATAAGCAGGAATGACGAAACGCCCACCAGTTCCCAGAAAATGTACATCTGGAAGATATTGGCCGAAAGTACCAGTCCGAGCATCGAGAAGGTAAAGAGCCCGAGATAGGCAAAATATTGACGGTAGCGCTCTTCGCCATGCATATAGCCAATGCTGTAGAGATGCACCATGGCCGATACGATGGTGATAACCAATAACATCATGGCCGAGATGGGGTCGACCAGAATGCCGAGGTTGATGGCCAAATCGGGGGTAAACCGTAGCCAGTCGAACTGCATGGTCAGATGGGGAACATAAGCCCCTTCGAATTTACCGGAGGTAAAATATTCGGTGGCAACACCGGCCGAGAGAGCCAGCGAAATAAAAAGCAGCAGGGTGGCGATGGCCGATGCCCATTGCGGTCTTACCCCTTTCCCTGCAAAAGAGAGCAGCAGAAAGCTGAACAACGGCAGCAGCGGAATCAGCAGGATATAGTTGTCGAATGTCATAATCCTTAGAATTTCATGAGATTGGTTTCCTCTACATCGATGGTTTTAAACTTCCGGTAGAGGTTGATAATAATGGCGATAGCCAACGAAACTTCCGAAGCGGCCACCGCGATAATAAACATGCTGAAAAATACCCCTTCGAGCTGATGCGGATAAAGATAGCGGTTGAACACGGCAAAGTTGATGTTTACACTGTTCAGAATCAGTTCTATCGACATCAGCATGGTAATCATGTTGCGACGCGACAGAAAGCCGTACACGCCGATAAAGAAGAGCGCGCTACTGACAATCAGAATATGGATTAATGGGACATTTTCCATTGGTTACTGTTTTACGGGGTTATTGGTGGTTGGTCGAACTGTTGGTTCATCAATGGTTTTTTCCTCCTTCGATGGTTTTACGGCAATAACAATACTCCCGACCAGAGCCGCGAGCAACAGAATGCTAACCACCTCGAAGGGAAATGCATAGCCAAAATGGTTGTAGTCGAGCAGTTGCAGGCCAATATTGCGCACCGACGATTCGATGGCTGGTTCGGATGCCGGCTGGAAAAGATATTCCGAAATGGTGAAGATGGTCAGTGCCAGACCTATCAACGCGATGGTTCCGGCAGCGATAACTTGCCATATCGACTGTTTGCTCATTTTTTGTCCCGACTGGTGGGTCAGCACAATCGAGAAGATAATCAGCACCACTACACCGCCGGCATACACGGTCAGTTGCACCGCTGCCAGAAAGCCATATTTCAGGATGTAGAAAAGTATGGCAGTGGCTACCAGTACAAAAAGCATCGATACGGCAGCCCTGAGTATCTTGCGTGTGGTAACGGTCATTACCGAGAAAACCAGCATGATGGCTGCAATTACATAGAAGGTGATT
>CAYOJD010000192.1:0-1762 GCA_964404205.1 uncultured Prolixibacteraceae bacterium | reverse complement strand
CATTCAAAATGTTGTTGAAACCGGGCTGTATGGCTGAATATAAAAAACGTCACGACGAAATTTGGCCCGAACTGAAAGCATTAATTCATAGCACAGGTGTGTCGGACTACGCTATTTTTTTGGATGAAGAGACCAATATTCTGTTTGCCGTACAAAAGCAGGGCGGTGAAAGTTCGTCGCAGGATTTAGGCCAAAATCCTGTCGTTCAAAAGTGGTGGGCTTATATGGCTGATATTATGGAAACAAACCCTGATAATTCACCCGTAACTATTCCGCTTGCCGAGGTTTTTTATCTTGAATAATCAAAAAAATCAAAATAAATTAGAAACTTAAATTATGGAAACAAAAGAATTGACCGAAAAGGCATATGCACTTGCCAAAGAGCAATATGCAGCGCTTGGTGTCGATACCGACGCAGTTATAAAAAGAATGGATGAGGTGACTATCAGTCTCCATTGCTGGCAAACCGACGATGTGGGCGGGTTCGAAACGCCCGATGCTGAGTTAGGCGGCGGTGGAATTCAGGTAACCGGAAATTATCCAGGTAAAGCCAAAACCATTGCCCAAATGAAGCAGGATTTAGACAAGGCAATGTCATTGCTTCCGGGAAAACAACGGCTTAACCTTCATGCCATTTATGGTGACTTTGGCGGTGAGAAAATTGACCGCGACCAGATTGAGGTGAAGCATTTTCAAACTTGGATTGATTGGGCCAAAGAGCGCGGGATTGGTCTCGATTTCAATGCCACCTGTTTCTCGCACCCAAAAGCCGATGATGGTTTTACACTTTCAAGCAAAAACGAAGAATATCGCAAATTCTGGATCGAACATGTGAAACGTTGCCGCCGTATTTCAGCAGAAATGGGGCGACAACTTGGAACGCCTTGTGTACACAATACATGGATTCCGGATGGCTCAAAAGATACTCCGGTTGATCGGTTTGCCCATCGTGCTTTACTAAAAGATTCTTTTGAACAGATTTTCCAGGAAAAATTCCCTAAAACGGAGATGAAAGATGCTGTTGAGAGTAAACTTTTCGGCATTGGTTCCGAGTCTATGGTGGTTGGCTCTGCGGAATTTTACCTCGGTCTTGCGCTGAAACACAATATCTTGATTTGCCTTGATAATGGCCATTATCATCCTACTGAACAGGTAGGCGACAAAATTTCGTCGGTGCTACAGTTTGTCGACGAGTTGTTGCTGCATGTTACCCGTGGTGTTCGTTGGGACAGTGACCATGTGGTTACTTTTAACGACGAAATACAATTAATTGCCCAGGAAATAATCCGTTGCAACGCGTTGGGACGCATCAATATTGGTCTGGATTTTTTCGATGCAAGCCTTAACCGGATAGGTGCTTATGTAGTCGGAACAAGGGCTGCACAAATGGCCTTCCTTTTTGCAATGCTCGAACCTACTGCCAAATTGAAAGCATTTGAAGAAGGCGGTAAAAATTTTGAACGTCTGGCAATGCTCGAATTATTGAAAACCAAGCCTTACGGAGCCGTTTGGGATTTTTATTGCATGAAGAACAATGTTCCTGTTGGTGAAGATTTTATCACAGAGATTCAGCAATACGAAAAGGAAGTTCTTTCGAAACGATAAACAATTTCACATTTTTCGGCCAACAGTATTTCTACGGTTGGCCGAAATTTTTATTTTTAAAATGTATGATTAATACATCTGTTAATGAATTAGTTGGTATTTCGCGCAAATTTGGGAATGACAAATCGTATGTGCTGGCTGGTGGAGGAAATACATC
>CAYOJD010000191.1:0-1785 GCA_964404205.1 uncultured Prolixibacteraceae bacterium | reverse complement strand
GGTAATAAAAAAACCAATTCCAGTCTCTAAATGCCCTCGAAACTATCGGATATCCCGTTCTTTTTTTTCTGACTTCCCCAAGACACCCCTGCCACAGGACCCCACCCAACGGATTTCACCCCCCAAACAGCCCGGCTCCTGACGGAACGACTTTCAATTTCGCTATTTTTGCTGTCAAACAGTACCCCATGCAAAACCTCCGATTGAAATGGGCAATGGCCCTGCTGCTGTTGCTGCCCACCGTTGCCGCAACGGCACAGCACCCCCCAGAAGTATCGATTATCCATAACGGATATATCTTCAGCGAGGCACCTTTCAAACAATGCCACGCATCGACACTGGTACAAACCGCGAACGGCAACCTGCTGGCAGCCTGGTTTGGCGGTGCGCACGAAGGGGCAACCGATGTGGCCATCTGGGCATCCATCCGCCAAAATGGCCAGTGGGGTGCCCCGTTCAAGGTAGCCGGGAGCCATAGCGACGGCAAAGCAGTTCCCTGCTGGAACCCGGTACTCTTCGCCCCCGACGATACCACGCTGCTGCTCTATTTTAAAAAGGGACCCTCGCCCCGCGAATGGGAAAGCATGGTCACCCGCTCGACCGACAATGGCCTCCACTGGAGCCCGCCTGTAGCGCTGACAGGATACAGCGGACCGGTCAAAAACAAACCTATAGTTACCCCCGCCGGAAGCTGGCTTAACCCGGCCAGTACCGAAACAACGAAGCGCTGGCAGCTTTTTATCGAACGCTCGGACAATAAAGGCAAAAACTGGAGCATCGTACCCGTCGATACGGCCAACCAGGCCAAAGTTATCCAGCCCACCTTGATGGTGTTGCCCGCAGGCCGTATTGTTGCCCTCAGCCGCAGCAACCAGAATGTGGTGATGGAGAGCTGGTCGGACGATGACGGCCGCAGCTGGAGCCCGCTGCAACCCACCACCCTGCCCAATCCCAACTCGGGCATCGATGCGGTTACCTTGCGCTCGGGCGAACAGTTGCTGGTATATAACCCCGGAGTAAGCGGCAAAGATTGGTGGAACGGGCGCAACTGTCTCCGGGTTGCCCTGTCGGTCGATGGCAAAAAATGGATGGATGTCGCTCAGTTGGAGGAGCAGCCCGAAGGCGAATTCAGCTATCCGGCCGTGATACAGTCGACCGATGGGACTGTCCATATTACCTACACCCACAACCGGACAAAAATTAAATATATTGCATTGAAGGTGAACTAAATCTTGCTACTTTTATATCGATTTTATTCCCCCAAACAACGATTCGTATGGAAAAAATAATTGCCTGTTGTGGTATCGATTGCGCAGGATGCGACGCCCGCATTGCTACCTTGGCCAACGATGACCAGCTTCGCGAAAAAACCGCCGCACAATGGAGCCAAAGTTACAATTCAGCGGGCATTACTGCCGCGATGATCAACTGCACCGGCTGCCGCGAAGAAGGGGCAAAATTCGCCCATTGTGTCGAATGCGAGATACGCAACTGCGCCAATACCAAAGGCTACCGGCACTGCTCGGAATGTGCCGACATGGAGAGTTGCGCCATTTTGGGCAAAATCACCCCCTATGTACCCGATGCCATAGCCAACCTGAAATCGTTGAATTAACAGATTCGATTCCCCTGATGCTGCCCGGCCCCTTCGAAGGAGCCGGGTTTTTTATTGCTATCGACACCCACCCAACGCCATATTACCCGATTATCATCTCTATATTTCCTGTATTGAAATGTACAGAAGATGTACAGAAAATATGGAGTTGGTTGTGCGAAGAGCGCAGA
>CAYOJD010000190.1:0-1940 GCA_964404205.1 uncultured Prolixibacteraceae bacterium | reverse complement strand
ATAGTCAAATTCGGTGGTATCGAACTATTTATCGCCATTTGTGCTTGTTATCGTACAATAATAGCCGCTTTTTAAACAACTTATCTCATTCTTCCGAAAGAAAACAGACATGATAAACAAAAGAATTTTTTCTTTTCCGCCGATAGCCGCAACCGATAGCCGGGTGTTGATTTTAGGAACGATACCAGGAAAGGCTTCCCTCTCTAAAGAAGAATATTATGCTCACCCGAGGAATGCCTTTTGGCCGCTGATGTTCAACATTTTTGAACAGGGATTCAGCAATAACTATCATGATAAAAGGAGATTAATACTCGAAAGAGGCATTGCTCTTTGGGATGTGCTGAAGGGTTGTGAGCGTGATTCGAGTCTCGACAGCGATATCGGCATGGAAGAGCCAAACGATTTTGAAGCTTTTTTTAAGCTGTACCCCAAAATTGAAACCATCTGTTTTAACGGACAACCTGCTTTCAAATTCTTTAATAAATATATTGCTGATTGCAAGTTAGATAAAGTTATTCTGCCTTCGACAAGTCCGGCTCACGCCATTTCGATCGAAAAGAAAATGGAGAGATGGGCCATCATCAAAACGCTGTAAAGGAGCCTTAATCCCTTTTTTTGAGCGGATATTCTGATTTTCTTGCAGTCGTTCAACAATTTCATGCTATTAAATCCTAAATTTGGGGAAATCAAATCACCATGAAGAAAAATATTTTCAAGCTTAAGAAAGAACAGCTAAAAGAAATTTCGCTCGACCTTCAGTCTAAGATTGAAACCGGGCTTTGCAACGAGAATACTGAGATACAGTGTATTCCTACATTTATTCAGCCCAGTAAGTGTGGTGTCGAAGGAAAGGCCACCGTACTCGACCTGGGTGGAACCAACTATCGTGCCGCTGTGGTCGAGATATCGGCCGGCCGCGCCACGATTACTCCGGAAAACGGATGGAGCAAAGATCTTTCTGTTATGAAGACTCCGGGTTTTACTCAGGAACATCTTTTCGAAGAACAAGCCAAGTTTGTTGAAGAAATTGAGTTGGCCGATAAGTCGCCCATTGGGTATTGTTTTTCCTATCCGGCTGAATGTCTGGTTGATGGCGATGCCAAGTTACTTCGCTGGACGAAAGGGGTTGACATCAAAGAAATGGTTGGTCAGCCTGTTGGAAAGCCGTTGGTTGAGTACCTGAATGGATTGAAAAAAGCCGAATTTACCGATGTGAAAGTTATCAACGATACTGTGGCCAGTCTTTTTGCCGGACTGTCGGATAGCAGTTACGATGCCTATATTGGTTTGATTGTTGGCACAGGGACCAATATGGCTGGTTTTGTCAATGCTGAGTCAATCAAGAAATTAGATTCTGCTACGGCGTGGAGTGGGTTGTTGCCCGTAAACCTCGAATCGGGTAATTTCTTCCCGCCTCATCTTACCGAATATGATAATATTGTCGATGCTGCGTCGGGAACAGCCGGGGCACAGCGTTTCGAAAAAGCAGTTTCGGGCATGTACCTTGGCAGGGTTTTCCGTGCCGTATTTCCCAAGGATGGATTTGACGAGAACTTCGATGCAAAAGCGCTCACCAATATTATCAATCACCCCGACGATTTCAAAAAACGCCATGTACGTGTAGCCCGTTGGATTTACAAACGTTCGGCCAAATTGGTTGCTGCATCGCTTGCAGGTCTGGTTCTGGTTATCCTTTCGCAAGATGAACCCGTCAAACGTATCAGGCTTACAGCCGAAGGCAGCCTTTTCTGGAGCAAGGTGAGACACTGCAAAGAATACAACAAATTGGTCTCAAAACATCTCGATATCTTACTTGAAGAGTTTGGCCACAAAAAGGTTAAGGTCGAAATTGCTGAAATGAAGAATGCCAATCTGATTGGTTCGGCGGTGGCAGCATTATCGTAATCGCGACCAAGATGTATAACAAAAAGGGCAGCCAG
>CAYOJD010000189.1:0-1944 GCA_964404205.1 uncultured Prolixibacteraceae bacterium | reverse complement strand
AAGCAAGGGCGTACGGAGGATGCCTAGGCTCTCAGAGGCGAAGAAGGACGTGATAAGCTGCGAGAAGCTGCGGGGAGGAGCAAATATCCCTTGATCCGCAGATGTCCGAATGGGGCAACCCAGCACATGCGAATGTGTTATCCCGTTATACGGGAGGCAAACCCGCTGAACTGAAACATCTAAGTAAGCGGAGGAGAATAAAACAATAGTGATTCCCTGAGTAGTGGCGATCGAAAGGGGAGAAGCCCAAACCATGTTTGTTTAGGCAGATATGGGGTTGTAGGACTGCGACATACGAGAATCAAAGGAAGTGGAACCATCTGGAAAGTTGGGCCGTAGGGAGTGAAAGCCTTGTACACGTAATATTGATTTGAGTTAGCAGTATCCTGAGTAAGGCGGGACACGAGGAATCCTGTCTGAAACAGCCGGGACCATCCGGTAAGGCTAAATACTACTGAGAGACCGATAGTGAACCAGTACTGTGAAGGAAAGGTGAAAAGTACCCCGAACAGGGGAGTGAAATAGTACCTGAAACCGTGCGCTTACAAGCGGTCGGAGTCCCGAGTTTTCGGGATGACGGCGTGCCTTTTGCATAATGAGCCTACGAGTTACACCTCACTGGCGAGGTTAAGTTTAACAATAGACGGAGCCGAAGCGAAAGCGAGTCTGAATAGGGCGTTATAGTCAGTGGGGGTAGACGCGAAACCTTGTGATCTACCCATGACCAGGTTGAAGGTGCGGTAACACGCACTGGAGGACCGAACCAGGGGACGTTGAAAAGTCCTTGGATGAGTTGTGGGTAGGGGTGAAAGGCTAATCAAACTGGGAAATAGCTCGTACTCCCCGAAATGCATTTAGGTGCAGCCTCGGTTACGAGTCTTGCAGAGGTAGAGCTACTGATTGGATGCGAGGGCTTCACCGCCTATCAACTCCAGACAAACTCCGAATGCTGCAAGATGCTCACCGGGAGTGAGGGCGCGGGTGCTAAGGTCCGCGTCCGAGAGGAAAAGAATCCGGACCAACAGCTAAGGTCCCCAAGTGTATGTTAAGTTGAATTAACGAGGTCTGACTGCAGAGACAGCTAGGATGTTGGCTTGGAAGCAGCCATTCATTTAAAGAGTGCGTAACAGCTCACTAGTCGAGCGGTCGGGCGTGGATAATAATCGGGCATCAAACATACCACCGAAGCTATGGACTGCCGAGGAATCGGCATTGGTAGGGGAGCATTCCAAATTGCGCAGAAGGAGAATCGTGAGGTTTTCTGGAGTATTTGGAAAAGCAAATGTAGGCATAAGTAACGATAATGAAGGCGAGAAACCTTCACGCCGATAGACTAAGGTTTCCTGATCAACGTTAATCGGATCAGGGTTAGTCGGGGCCTAAGGACAAGCCGCAAGGCGGGACCGATGGACAATTGGTTAATATTCCAATACTCTGTTACACTGCGATGTGGAGACGAAGTGATGACACGGCCGCGTACTGACGGAATAGTACGTTAAAGGGTGTATCCGAAGACTGGTGCAGGCAAATCCGCACTGGGAGGAAAAACCTGACAGTACCCTGAGCCTTCGGGTGAGGGGATAGTGCCGGTAAGGGCTTCCGAGAAAATCCGCTAAGCTACAGGTGTAACAGACCCGTACCGCAAACCGACACAGGTAGTCAAGGAGAGCATCCTGAGGCGCTCGAGTGAATCATGGCTAAGGAACTAGGCAAAATCGCCCCGTAACTTAGGGAGAAGGGGCGCCACCAGCAATGGTGGCCGCAGTAAAAAGGTCCAGGCGACTGTTTAACAAAAACACAGGGCTTTGCCAAATCGTAAGATGATGTATAAGGCCTGACACCTGCCCGGTGCCGGAAGGTTAAGAGGGGAGCTTATCTTCGGAGAAGGCTTGAATTGAAGCCCCGGTAAACGGCGGCCGTAACTATAACGGTCCTAAGGTAGCG
>CAYOJD010000188.1:0-1964 GCA_964404205.1 uncultured Prolixibacteraceae bacterium | reverse complement strand
ACGTTTCCAGGTATATATCCCTCAATCGCGAGGCTGATTATCTCGCCCAGCAGCAGAAACAGCAGAATAATAAAAGTTCCCTTTATCATCGACATAACCGGAGAAGTATGAGATTAATTTGGACTGCGGGTCAAAAGTAACTAAAGGGGGATAATTTTTGGGGAATTGGCTGGGATAAAAAACAGAAAACCCGGTTGATGCCGGGTTTTCTGTTTATGTGCTGATGTTTACTTGTTTTGTTGTTCGGCTTTGTCAATTTTCTGCTGGTAAAGGTGCGATACAATCAATCCCAGACCGCCAAAGACGAAAATCATGGCCGGATAAGCGGCATCTTCATCCATCCCTGAAGTGGTAAGGAAATATCCCATCAAAATACCTAAACCAATACCGAAGAGGAACATGCCCAATTTGAGGTATCCGCCGTTGTTGGGTTTTTTCTTAGCTTCGAAAAGAGAGGCATCGGCCCCTTTTTCAATCATGGCCATTCGCTCGCGGTTGCGGGCAGTTATAGTCATATAAACGATACCGAACAGCATTGCAAAAAAGGCTAACGGTACTAATATTCCAACTGCAAAAGGTCCCATAATGTTTAATTTTTAATGTTCGACAATTTGCCCATTTGACGCAGGGATGAAAATAGCGGTTACAAAAAATTGAAAAAAAATGGATCACGGCGAACAATATAGTATAGTGTACGTCTTTTTTGTAAATTTAAAACCGAATGTGTAACCGCTTACAATAGTTGTTCGTCTAATCGGCAAGATGGAGAAGAAAACTGATGAATATTACATTCGCGAGATTCTGAAGGGCGATACCGGCTCGTTCTCGTACCTGGTGGAAAAATACAGCCATCTGGCGTTTTCGTTATCGCTAAAGGTGCTTGGCCAACGCGAAGATGCAGAAGAGGCCGCTCAGGACTCCTTTATCAAGGCATACAATTCGCTGGTCTCCTTCAGTGGTACATCTACGTTTAAAACCTGGATTTTCCGCATCGTCTACAATACGGCTATTTCGAAACTGAGAAGCCGGAAAAGCAACGAAATCCACTTCGATGACGTCAAGATATCGGACAGGGAAGTGGCTGAAACAGAAAACGCTCTTGGACAACTGGGCCGGGAAGAAAGAATCAGGTTTCTGAACCAGGGAATGAAGCTGCTTGATTCGGAAGAGCAGGCGCTGCTGCACATGTACTATTTCGATGATTTTTCGGTCGATGATATCAGTATCATCACCGGTCTGGGTGCTTCGAATGTGAAAGTGAAATTATTCAGGACCCGAAAAAAATTGTTCGAATGTTTGCACGCTATCTTAAAAGATGAAGTAATTTCGATACTATGAAACAAGCTTGTTATTTCGTACGTCTTAACCGGTGTTGAGAATAATAACAAGCAAGTTCCGTCCGATAAATTAAAAATAAAACCATACGGATGAAATCAAACGATAATTTACACAATTGGTTCAGGGAATTGCCCCGAGAGTACCCGTCGCCCAACTTTAACAAGAAGGTGATGGAACAGGTAATGACTGAATGGCGGTTGAATCCGGTTAAGTACCAACCAATTATTGGTAAGAAGGTTTGGTGGTCGATTGGCGGATTGGCGTTGCTGCTGACCACGCTGCTCTCATTTATGCATTCAACATTGTCCGATTCGACTGAAACGGCTACCCAGCCGTCGCTCTTTGGCTTCGATATGACCCAACCCATTACGCAGGCCAGCAGCCTGCTGGGGAAACTGACCGATATTTCGCCGGCAGTAGCCATTGGGGTGTTTGCCATTATTGCACTCTGGTTTTTCGATCAACTCTTTGTTCGTACCGTTCGACGTTAGGAAATAACAATTTCATCAGGTTGCGTTGTTATAAATTACAAAATTTAATTGTTTTGCTTATGAATTTTAAATAAATGCCGGTATAAACCGGTATTTTTCTTTGAGGGAATGTTTTTAATTTATATTGTTTTATTC
>CAYOJD010000187.1:0-2053 GCA_964404205.1 uncultured Prolixibacteraceae bacterium | reverse complement strand
GGATAGGAATCGCCGTCAGGGTACTGCTTTTGGTTGGAAACATTTTTCTAATCATGTGGCTGGTTTTTTCGACCAACTACTATTTTACCATTTTACTTACCGTAGCTGTGGCCTGTTATCAAGTGCTTTCATTAATCAATTACGTAGAGACAACCAACACCTTACTAACCAACTTTCTCGAATCGTTACGCTACTCCGATTTTTCGCGAACATTCGAAATTAAAGGGTTGGGGCACTCGTTCGACCGGCTTACAGAAGCTTTTAATGCGGTAATGAATGACTTTAGAAAAGTGCGTGAAGAGCGTGAACAAAACTATTTCTATCTCGAAACAGTTGTCGAACATATCGGAATTGGACTAATCAGCTATCAGGAAAACGGTGATGTTGAGCTAATTAATAATGCAACAAAAAAATTATTCAATATCAATGCCTTAAAAAACCTGAGAGAATTGGAAGATATTTCGCCTGAGCTGACAAAAATTCTCTTTTCGATATCGAATGGCGACAATGTAATGGTCAAGATAAAACATCAGGATCAGGTTCTGCAACTGGCCATTTATGCCACCGAGTTTAAAGTTGCCAACCGAAATATCAGGATGGCTACTATCAAAGATATCAGAACAGAACTCGAAGAGAACGAGATGGAAAGTTGGCAAAAACTGATCAGGGTGCTGACGCACGAGATAATGAACTCAATTACTCCCATTGCATCGCTTACCCAAACACTCGATTATCTGATAAAAGATGTCAGGGCGACTTACCACGATAGTTTTAAAGATGATGGAGAGGCCGAATTGATAGGTGAAATCGAAATGGCCATCGATACCATCCACAAACGCAGTACCGGACTGCTCCATTTTGTAGAATCGTATCGGAATCTGACCCGAATTCCAAATCCAAATTATTCAATTTTCCCGGTTAAGAAATTGATTGAAAACCTAAAAGGTTTGATGAAAGAGGAACTCGCCAGACAACAAATTGTCTGTTCGTGCGAAGTTGTTCCAGAAAACCTTGAAGTCTCGGCTGATGAGCAATTAATTGAACAAGTAATGATTAATCTTATCAAGAATTCGATGCAGGCCCTTGATAATACAGCAAATCCGCACATCGCCATCAAAGCTTTTGCCGACCAAACCGGCAGAGTAAACATTCAGATTTCGGCTAATGGACAAGGAATCCTCCCAGCAGTTCTCGATAAGATTTTTGTTCCGTTCTTCACGACCAAACCCAAAGGTTCGGGAATTGGCCTAAGCCTTTCGCGACAAATTCTCAGACTGCATGGAGGTACCCTCACTGCCCGTTCTGAGCCCGATAAAGAGACCGTTTTCACATTGAAATTTTAATCAAGATGAAAACAAAGCTGAACCGGATAATTATGATTGTGGCCTTAACGGGTTTGGTCTTTCTCATCTTTGTCGTTTGGTTCAATCTCGAAGTTACCAACCAGTCGAAGCCCTATTCTTACAATTCGGTGAAAGATATACCGCACAACCACTGCGCACTGGTGCTGGGAACAAACAAGTACATTTCGAAAGGGAAAATCAACTCATTCTATCTCAACCGAATAAATGCAGCTGTTTTGTTGTATAACCGAAAGAAAGTTGACTACATCATTGTAAGCGGCGACAATCGTCATGCAACCTACAATGAACCCCGGACTATGTATAACGATTTGGCAGCAGCAGGCATTCCAAAAGAAAAAATTATTCTTGATTTCGCTGGTTTCAGGACACTCGATTCTGTTATTCGGTGCTATAAAGTATTCGGACAGAAAAGTTTTACTGTAGTATCACAGCCATTTCACAATCACCGGGCAGTTTATCTGGGAAGGAAAAAGGGAATCGACGTGATTGCTTATAATGCCGGCGATGTGGCAGGGATTCCGACCCTTAAAGTTACCATTCGTGAAATAGGAGCAAGAATGTTACTGGCATGGGATTTACTGGCAGGAAAAGAACCTCATTTTTTAGGCGAAAAAATCAATATCCCCGAATAACGGCTGCTGAACCGAACGGATATCTGATTGTTTATAAATCATTAAATTTCTGAATAG
>CAYOJD010000186.1:0-2246 GCA_964404205.1 uncultured Prolixibacteraceae bacterium | reverse complement strand
TTGTTTATTATAATTCGTTTATATAATTTAAATCTCTTCTATTAAGCTTGGTCGAAGTTTGGGTTTTTATTTTTTTGTTTTTTGTGAACCTATTCGACTTTTTTACCATCTTTCGGAAAAATATTGCGCATGAAATTATCAATAATTGCTTTTATACTTTTTGCTGTTCTGGTTTTATCGAGCTGCACTGCTTATTATCGGATTAGTCAGGATTATAAAGGAAAACCGGTCGAAAAGGTTACACGGGAGATGGGAAAACCTACCAGTGTCGAAAATCTATCGAACGGGATGGTGCTTCAAACTTACCAAAAGAGCAAGTTGCTGAGTGCCGCACCAATCAATACTGGTCAGTTCAGATATGATAGTTTTGAAAGCCCTAAATCGGTTAAAACTGAAACATTTCTTTTTTATGTTGATTCATCGGGAGTTGTAAAGGATGTAAAATATGAATGCACCTACAACCGTTGATTTTTCCGAGAAAATATAACTTCTCTTAGCAGAAATTGAAAAAAGTTATATCTTTGCAACCGCAAAATCGTTCTGCCCAGATGGTGAAATTGGTAGACACGCCAGCTTGAGGGGCTGGTGCCGGTTACGGTGTGCAAGTTCGAGTCTTGTTCTGGGCACCATTTCACAAAAAGCGCAATTGATAATTAATCAGTTGCGCTTTTTTTCGTTTTGCAGTACCGAAGATCTCATAAAAAAAGCCACCTTTGAGGTGGCTGTAAGAACGAGAATAACTTGGGCAGAGAAATTATTGTGCGGCCTGGAGTTTGATATTGATCGACTCGCTGCCTTTTTCAGCATCAAATTTTTCGATATAGCTTTTGTTGTACGAAATAAAAGATGCAATAATATTGTATTCGCCTGGAGTCAGATTCTTGAAACAGAAGTTTCCGTCAAAATCGGTATATGCTTTTTGATCGAGACCTTCAATGACAACCTCGACACCAGTTAACGATTCGCCTGATGCTAAATCAATTACTTTTCCGGAAAGGTTAATGGTTTGTATCGCTACAGTTTCAGTAGCTTGGATTTCTGCTTGTTTGGCTTTTTTTTCAGATGACTTATCGGCTGCATTCAATGTTAAAATCGATGTAAGTGCGATAGCTAACACAAATAGTTTTTTCATTTCTCTGACTTTTTCGGGTTTTTAATGCTACAAATATCGGGTGTGGCTGTTAAGTATTGATTGCAGTACTGTTACATCGTTGTTAATAAAATGTAACCAAGCGTAAATTCCTCTTTATCGCTATTTATTATGATTATTTGGCTAATTGAAACGTTCTTATTAATTTCGGGTTCTAACAAACTAACTGTCATGAAATATTTGCTAATCAATTTTTTATTGTCAATATCCCTCTTTCTGTCAGCCCAAAATACCGAAATCCAATATTTGTCGGGGAAAGGTGCTGACGATACTCGCAAATGGGAATTTTTCTGCTCAGCCGGAATGAACAGTGGCCAATGGACAACTATCGATGTGCCTTCGTGTTGGGAACAACAGGGTTTTGGCTCATATAATTACGGTCACGATAAGTTCGAAATGCGATTGAATGAAACCGGAAATTATCGATACCGTTTCGCTGTTCCTTCCGATTGGAAGAATCGCCGGATTGAGATAGTCTTCGACGGTGTAATGACGGATGCAGAAGTGAAAATCAATGGCAAATTGGCCGATCCAGTCCATCAGGGGGCTTTTTATCGTTTCAGATATGATATTACAGAGTTGTTGAATTTGGGCAAAGAAAATCTGTTGGAGGTTTTTGTAAAAAAACATTCCGACAATATATCAGTGAGCCGGGCTGAACGCGAAGCTGATTTTTGGATTTTTGGCGGCATTTTCAGGCCGGTCTATCTTGAAGCCAAACCTGTTGAGAGTATTTCCCGAGTGGCGATTGATGCCCGTGCAAATGGCGAGCTTGTCGCAGAACTCTTTCTTTCAAATATTAAAAATACGGAACAAGTTGTTGTGCAGATTGATGGGTTACCTGAAAAATTTACTTTCGAACCAAGGGCCGAAAGTAAAGTGTGCCGTGTTGAAGGGAAATTCGGGAATATTAAAACATGGAATCCAGAGGATCCAAATCTTTACCTTGCGCGTTTTATTTTACTGGATAAAAATGGCAAAACGATTCATCAGATTACGGAGCGGATTGGATTTCGTACCGTGGAAGTCCGTGAAAGTGACGGGATTTATCTGAACGGGGTCAGAATTAAGATGCAGGGGGTCTGCCGCCATACAT
>CAYOJD010000185.1:0-2459 GCA_964404205.1 uncultured Prolixibacteraceae bacterium | reverse complement strand
TCCAATATCCTGACAAATCCGCCCATTACCCAACCATTCCCGCGCGACCAGAAAATTTTCTTGCCGTTAGCTTCACGCTTATCGGCGCCATCGCCCTTAATCACGTAACTTAAATCGCGGGCAAAGAGATGTTCCTCCTTGTCATACAATAGATTGTAGCATTCCTTAAACAGCTGGTCGCTGTAAGTCAAGTATTTTGTATTTCCGGTAGTTACGCCCAGCTTTACCAGCGCCGGCGGCCCCATAAAAAGAGCATCGCACCACCACCATTTTATCACTTCAATACCTTTGGTGGGATAAGGTTTTGCCATAAAAATGGCTACAGTATCGATAAATGGTTGCAATATTTCAGTCTCCTTCTCCTTCCGGTAAACATCGACATAGGTTTGACAGATAGCAATATCATCGGCATGATACCAGCGGAGCCCCGGCTTCCAGTTCGTTTTCTCGCCCAAATCGAGTAATGCCTGATAAAGTTCCTTCGAACCTGTTGTTTTCCAGGCAGCCGTTACTCCGGCATAAAATGCACCGTTGGTCCAGTCGAAAGGCTCATGCCTGGGATTTTTCAACTGCCATTCAGCAGCTTTTATCATCGTCGATTTGATAAATTTTTTATCAAACAGGTTTGCGTTTTCGACAGACTGTGTTTTACCTGCCAGACACAAGGCAATAAAAGTGAAGATAATTAGTAGTTTTCTCATTGGAATTGTGCTGTTTGGTTGTTTTGTGCGAATATATCAACATATGCTATCGATTGCAAATTTGAATTCATCGAAAAAAGAAATTAAATTATTATTAATTGTAACTTCAACGACAGATTGAAAGTACAATAGATTGAAAAAATGATTATTATTGCATCGAAATAAAAGCAATGTATTACAAAAACCATCATAGCGGACATCATCATTTCCCTGCCCAACGGTAGGCCCGATTTGGTACGTCGCCATGATAAAAATTTATACCAATATACAGGCTTACCTCTCAAAAAGGTAGGCCTTTTTTAATTTTGCAACTATGGATAAGACTTTACGAATTGCCATCCAAACCAAAGGCCGGTTAAACGAAGACTCTGTACAACTTCTCGAAGAGGCAGGAATAAAATTTATTCCTGGCAAGCGTAAGCTGATTTCATCGGCCAAAGATTTTCCACTTGAGGCACTTTACCTGCGCGATGATGATATTCCGCAGTGTGTGGCCGACGGGGTTTCTGACATTGGCATTGTTGGGCTGAACGAAATTGAAGAACAAAAAAAGAGTGTTGAAATTATCAAGCATTTGGGTTTCAGCAAATGCAGGCTTTCGCTTGCCATTCCAAAAGATATCGAATACATTGAAAATCAATGGTTCGAAGGGAAAAAAATTGCCACATCATATCCCCGTATTTTGCAAAGCTACCTCGACGAACATGGCATTAAAGCCGATATCCATTTCATTGCAGGTTCGGTCGAAATTGCTCCGGGAATCGGGTTGGCCGATGCCATTTTCGACATTGTTAGTTCGGGAAGTACATTGGTTAGCAATAGATTAAAAGAAGTAGAAGTGGTGATGAAATCGGAAGCAGTTCTGGTGGCAACACCATCGCTCAACAAAGAAAAGCAAGCCATTATCGATGAGCTGATCTTCAGAATCGAAGCCGTGGAAAAAGGGAAAGGGAAAAAATATATTATGCTAAACGCTCCCGATTCCAAACTCGAACAAATCACGAAAGTGTTACCCGGTTTTACATCGCCTACTATTATGCCGCTGGCCAAACCGGGATGGAGTTCGCTGCACTCGGTAATCAACGAATGTGAATTCTGGGAAGTTATCGGGAACTTGAAACGCAATGGTGCCGAGGGAATTCTGGTGCTTCCAATCGAAAAAATCATCTACTAAACATTGTAATATGCAGATTTTCCGAAATCCTATTAACACTACCTGGACTAAGATAATCGAGCGCCCCAAAACCGAATCATCGGCGAGCAAAGGAGTGGTAAAAGATATTCTCAGCAATATCCGCAAAAATGGCGATGTAGCTGTTCGGGAATACACCCACCGTTTTGACAAAGTCGATATGGACGATTTCAGGGTTAGCAGAAAAGAGGTACAAAGTGCTATCAAGAAAGTTGCCCCGGAGTTGATAGAAGCCATAAATATTGCAGCTGACAATATCCGCAAGTTTCATGAAGCCCAGCGACGCTTTTATGGAATTACTGAAACCATGCCCGGTGTGAAATGTTGGCAGAAAGCTGTACCGATAGAAAAAGTTGGGCTATATATTCCGGGCGGTTCTGCCCCCCTCTTCTCGACAGTATTGATGTTGGGAATTCCAGCCCACATAGCCGGTTGCAACGAGGTAGTACTTTGCACACCGCCCGACAAACGTGGTAATATTCACCCGGCCATTCTATATGCCGCATCTATCAGCAACATTAAATCAATCTATAAAATCGGCGGCGTACAGGCCATTGCTGCAATGG
>CAYOJD010000184.1:0-2519 GCA_964404205.1 uncultured Prolixibacteraceae bacterium | reverse complement strand
GCCTTTAACCGTGGGGTAAACCGTGGCCTCTTTTCGAACGAAGCCGGTCAAGGTTCAGCACCGATTGCCCACGCATCGGCCAGAGCCCACGAACCGGTTTCAGAGGGATTGGTGGCTTTGCTCGAACCCTTTATCGATACCGTAATTATTTGTATGTTGACCGGGTTGGTTATTCTTTCCTCGGGGGTATGGACAGAGAAGTTTCAGAACCGTTTTCAACCGGCCGATATCCAAATTTTATCGGGCGTTTATACCGATACCAACAGCAGTGATGCCGAAAAGCTGCAAAAACATCTTTCGGGAGGTGAAACACTTGCTCTTTTTACCGGATCACTCACCATAGTTGATGGAAAAATCAGTTCACCGGTAACCATGATTTGTTCCCGTTCAGTAGCCGAAGGGGTAACAATCAACGACCAGAAAAATATGCCGGTAAGCACTGCCCTGGAGGTAAAGAACGGTATTTTGTTGAAAGCCGAACAATTTCGGATTGAAGGGAAGTCGCTGCTCCACAGTGCCCCGCTAACCAACGAAGCTTTTACCAAAAGTTGGCTCGGCAGGTGGGGGCGCTATATTCTGACCATCGGAATACTGCTCTTCGCCTTTTCGACAGCCATCTCCTGGTCGTATTACGGCGACCGCGCAGTAACCTTTCTGTTTGGGGTCGATAAGGTGCTTTATTTCAGGTTAATCTATATTGTAGCCTTTTTTGTTGCGTCGTTTGCCGACACGACCATTGTGTGGACCCTGTCGGGGATTACTATCGCATTGATGACCGTACCCAACCTGATAGGCATCTTGATGCTGCGAAAAGAGATGAAAAACGAGGTAAAGCTCTTCTGGGTCGAATATGCCAAACGCTTCCCCAAGGAGAAGCCTCCGGTAGATTGATATTATGACATAGTTGCCTGTTTGTTAAGTTTTTATGTCTTTTTGTCATTTGTAAAAATATATTCCGCTGACAGTTTGTCAACCCTCTGGATTATGCCTGAACAGTAATTTTCTGATTGAACGGAAGTTCGTTTTTTCGCCCCTTTAATGCCTGTGCTTCGGCATATCAATTGTATTAACTGAACCGGATTTGCGATGAGGCAATCCAAAACGTTAAGTTAAACAATAAAAAAATGATGGAGGAATAGGCCATGACACTTGTAAAAGCAAACGACAGAATGTTTCCTGCTTTTCCCTCATTGTTCGATAACTTTTTTACGAGGGATTTGCTGGATTGGAACAACTCGAACTATTCGGGTGCCGACACTACGCTCCCCGCTGTAAACATTAAAGAGAACGACGACTCGTTCACCATTGAGGTAGCAGCACCGGGATTGCAGAAAGATGATTTTACCATTCATCTCGACCGAAACAGACTGGTTATCTCGTCTGAAAAAAGGGAAGAAAAAAATGAATCGCAGGATAAGTATACCCGTCGCGAATTTAGTTACCAATCTTTCCGGCGCACCTTTACATTGCCCGAAACAACTGTCGATGGCGATAAAATCAACGCCCGGTACACCGACGGTATCCTGGTGATTACTTTACCCAAAAAGGAAGAGGTAAAACCAAAACCACCAAGGGCCATTGAAATTTGGTAATCATTAAAGTTATTTTGTGAGGGCTGTCTGCCGTTTTAAGCAGGCAGCTTTTTTCTGTCCGCTATGGCTGTTCCAAATCTTATAGATTCGATAAAATCTACGGTTATGAATCATATTATCGGCCAATCATGTCGCTGCTAACACCCCTGATGGTTTACGCACAGGGGGAGTTAATGCGGACTTAATGCGGAGTTGATATCGCCCCAAACCGGTTCAGACAACGTGCAGGCCATTAAATTATAATCGCCGTCCGCATCGAAGCAATTTGAATCGGAATTGGCTTGATGGTGACAAATTAAAATGCATCATTTCTAAGTGCGGCGTTAACTTCATCGGCCAGATACTCCTGTATGTCCAGAAAATTATTTTGCAACCGGTACATGTTTTCGGCAAAAAAAGTGAAAATTGCCTGCCAGTCAGATACCCGATGATAGTCGATGCCATCGGTGCGACAGTAAATACGGGCAACCTCTTGTCCGTTGTCGCGCAGGTAGGCAAAATCCCATATTAATCCATTGGGGAAACCCTCTTCGAGCATGGGTCGGTATCGTTCCGTCAGTTCGAAAATCTTTAGTCTTGTTTCCGGATTGCGGTAGTTGATCTCGAGTGCAACTGCAGCGAAATTTTTTCCTACATCAAATTTCAGGTCAACGTGGCCGATATTCGTATCGTGCAGGATCCATTTTTTTTTCTGCCCTTTCCATTCCGGACGGTTTTCGCAGTAAAAATCGAAACCTTCCCAGAATCTTTTGATATGAGCCTTCTTTTCTTCTTTGGTATACATAAAATAGCTGTTCCAGCTGCAAAGGTAAGCGTTAAATTGGTAAGAGAAATGATGCAGAAGTTCAATTGAGCCTATCCAACCGTGCGACATCAGGGGGTGTGTGCGTTAACGGGAATTTAAGAAGATAATTTAGTTTCTTTTTT
>CAYOJD010000183.1:0-2524 GCA_964404205.1 uncultured Prolixibacteraceae bacterium | reverse complement strand
TATCAGGATCTTCATTAATGGCAAATACCTTTATTGGCTTTGCCATTACAATTTTATTTTCCTGCTGGAATTTTTTTATTCCGCCTCCAGTAATATTCAGCATAACAACAGATTCAGGATTAAGCGTTTCGTCATTTACGGCTTTGATAAGTGAAGCAACAGCACAGGCGGCCGCAGGTTCCAAATCATTCCCTTCGGTAAGCTGAAAAAGTTTATTGGCTTGGCGAGACTCATCATTTGTAACAGCCATAATTTCTCCGCCACATTCACTTAACGCGTCAAACAAGCCCCCTTTTATACTGTAGGGAGGTTTTCGGTTCGAAAGTACTTTTGCATCAATCTCTTCCACTTGTTTTCGGGCAAGCGTATCGTCAATTGGCAACATTTGAGGAGAACGGGCATCCCAAGCTTCCTTAATCGGAAGGAAAGGTGCATTTTGTGAAAGCACTAATTTCATTAGCCTGTTGCCGTAACGACCATCTTCGATAAATCGCAAATTGGCTTCCCATGCGGCTATAGCACCGGTTCCGCTGCCAATAGCCTGAAAGTAATATTCCGGGATCTCTCCAATTGTGGTTACTGCCGACAAGACCGTAGTGCCCATTCCATCGCGGCGGGCAACATTTTTTGCTCCACCTTCAGGAAAGAAACCATCAATTTCGCAAGCAATATTCGAAAGATGAATGGCATCAAAATAATCTGCCCCCCGCTCAACAGCCACTATTTTAACACATGGGTTCAACTCTTGGTCAAACCACAGTGCCTGAATATTGTCATAAGGTATACAAATTAGTACCGGAATATTGTTTTCCGAACACACTCTTGCAAATGCACGTGCCGTGTTTCCGGCTGATGCAACAACCATCACTTTCCCTTTTGATTGATTGATGCGTGCGCATACCGAAAAAGCTTCACATTCTTTAAACGTTCCGGTTTTCATTAAGGCGCCTTTTTCAGGCCAATATCCATTAAAGGTGATATAGAGATTCTGAAGTCCTATTTCCTTTGCCAAACCTTCGCTTTTGTAAGTAACCGGAGCGCCTGAGCCATTTAGTGCCCGTTCAACCGGAAGCCAGTTGGCAAAACGGTAGAGCCCCATGGCCAATGGTTTAAGTTCCAACTGCTTTTGGTCATAGATGGCTCGAATCAGGCTTGGCGCATGTTGATTCGGACAGTTGAGTTCCCAATTTCTATCTTCAAATGTTGTATCACAGCACAATGCTTTTAAGTGATATTTGGTCTTTATTAATCCAGTCATTCCAATCGTTAAAAAGTGCTTTCAAAAATAGCTCTTTTGGTTCGCTAAACAAGTTTTTAAAGAGGGAAGTAGAATGGGAATGGCACAAAAAAAAGCAAGGAGTTGAAAACCCCTTGCTTTACCTAACCTAAACCTAACCTAAATAACCTTTCAAAGTGTGAAAGGGTGCGTTAAATATTTTTTGTTTAATAACTTCCTTTTCTTGATACAATGATAGGCAATATTCTCTAATTATGCAAGTGAATTACTTTTTTTTGAAAAAAAAATTAGCGTCATTTTTTTAATTGAGAAACAACACATTAATCTTTCATGTTGTGGAAAACATTGGTAACGTCTTCGTCTTCCTCCAATTTTCCAAGTAATTTCTCAATGTCGGCCATCTGCTCTTCTGTTAATTCTTTGGTTTCACCCGGTATTCTTTCAAATTCCGCGTTGAGAATTTCAAAGTTATTTTCTTCAAGATATTTCTGAATCGGGCCAAAAGCTTCAAAATCGCCATAAATAATAATGTTTCCTTCTTCTTCGAAAATTTCCTGAATACCAAAATCGATCATTTCCAGTTCCAACTCTTCCAGGTCGATGCCTTCTTTGGTAACAACTTTAAACTGGCATTTGTGTTCGAACATATAATCAACACAGCCTGAAGTTCCCAACGAACCGTTACATTTGTTAAAGTAACTGCGAACATTGGCAACCGTACGGGTAGGATTATCGGTGGCAGTTTCGACCATAATGGCAATTCCGTAAGGGCCGTAACCTTCGTAAACAATTTCCTTATAATCGGCCTGATCTTTCGATGACGCTTTTTTGATTGCCCTTTCAACGTTTTCTTTAGGCATATTTGCCGTTTTGGCATTTTGCATTAAAACACGAAGACGGGAGTTGGCAATAGGGTCGGGGCCGGCTGATTTTACTGCTATTGCAATTTCTTTTCCAAGTTTGGTAAAAACTTTGGCCATTGTTCCCCAGCGTTTTAGCTTTCTTGCCTTACGATATTCAAATGCGCGTCCCATATGATAAATTGATGTTATTTAATTTTTAGTGCGCAAATTTAAGCGCTTTTTTAGAATTGAGAAAATATTTTTCGATTTACTCATCGCTCTTTGTTTGTTTTATAATATACTGTATATTAGATATTTGATTTATATTGTAACGGATAACATCTTCCAGTGAGCGTGTATTTTTCAGTCCCGGAAAGTTTAAGAAGAGTTGATAGGACGAACCCGATATCACTTCGTGAAGGGGCTCACCGACCGGATTATGAAT
>CAYOJD010000182.1:0-2577 GCA_964404205.1 uncultured Prolixibacteraceae bacterium | reverse complement strand
TTGTTGAACTAAACCCGCTTTGCGGGAGCTTATTTTCCACCTAAAATAGGAATAGTTGGAGGTATATACTGATTTTTCTGCCCATAAATTTTTAACCAAAATTATTATGAGCAGAAAATCATACCTGGAGCAGGCCTGTGAGGCTGTTCCCGAGTTCGAAACCATCAGCGAAAAGTTCCTTCGCAAGTACACCATTGCCGGTAAATCAGAATCGTGTACGCGCAATTACCTGATGCAAATTTCCAAGATGGTGCTCCATTTCCAGTGCTCCCCCCTGGATCTGTCGATTGACCAAATGGAGGAGTACCTCTTTCATATCCGGCAAAACGAAAAGCCCAGCATGAGCTCTTTCAAACACCTGGTGTACGGCTTGCGCACCTTGTTTTCGATGTTCAAAAACGAGAAACTCTACCTGGCCCTTCCCCCTGTGTCCGGCAGCAAAGCCTTGCCTGTGGTGTTTTCGCAAGCCGAGGTCAAACTTATTTTAAAAACGCCTAAACTGTTAAAACACCGTGTGCTGTTTGCCCTTACTTACGATTGCGGTCTGCGTATCTCGGAAGTAATTACCCTGAAAATCACGGATATTGATTTTGACCGCAAACAGGTGCACGTGCGCCAAAGCAAGCACAAAAAAGACCGTTACGTGCCTGTTTCCCCGATCACCATAAAAGGCATACAACAATACCTGGAATCCTCGAACCCGCAGAACTGGCTTTTCAACGGAAAGGTTCGCGGGCAGCAAGCCAGTCGCGAAGGGATTCGACATGCTTTCCGCTCCTGCATCCAAAAGGCCGGTATCCAAAAGCAGGTTTGCACTCACACCCTGCGCCACAGCTATGCTACACACCTGCTGGAAATGGGGCTGGACATTGTGAGTGTCAAAAACCAACTGGGGCATGCCGATATTGCCACCACTATGATGTACCTGCATATTGCCCGCTCGAATCCCCTGGCGGGTTTTGCCCCCATGGAAAAGCTCTACGGCCATGCCCGCCGGTAACACGCTGGGCGATGTGATCAGGCAGTTCCTGCCTGCCCTGCTAAAAGAAAGGGGCGTTTCCAAAGCGCAGCTCAAGGTGCTCCGGGCTTTGGCCGGGTGCCGTACCCCCGAAATGGGCGGTTCGGCCATGGTGTGCCACCATTGCGGCTCGGTGCATTACGTGCTGCACAGTTGCCGAAACCGCCATTGCCCGCGTTGCCAGGGCATCGACAAAGAATTGTGGATGGAAGCACGCAAACAGGAACTGTTGCCGGTCAAATATTTTCATGTGGTGTTTACCGTTCCGCACGAACTGCTGGAGCTGTTCCGTTTCAACCGCGAACAGATGTACAACCTGCTGTTCGAGAAATCGTGGGAAACCCTGCGCCTGTTTGCCAAAGACCCCAAACTGCTCGGGGCCCAGCCCGGGGCCATCGCCATTTTGCATACCTGGGACCAGCAAGTCAGGTTCCACCCGCATGTGCACCTGATTGTTCCGGCCGGGGGTGTTGACAAGCACGGCAAATGGAAAAGCAGCAAACAGGATGGCAACTTCCTGTTCGATGTAAAACAGATGTCCGTGGTATTCAGTGCGCGTTTTGCAGAAAAGCTGCGCCAATTAAAGCAACAGGGAAAAATCCGAAAGCAGGTGCCACGAGACCTGATTAAAAAGCCCTGGGTGGTGTATGCCAAACAGGCCTTCGGTTCGCCCCAAAGTGTTGTGGAATACCTGGGCAGGTACACTCACCGGGTGGCCATCTCAAATGCACGGATCCTGGAGGTGACCGGCACCCAAGTTACTTTTAGCTGGTGCGACCGGGAAAACGGTTACCAAAAGAAAACCCAGACCATAAGCGGGACAGAGTTCCTGAAACGTTTTCTCGACCACATTGTGCCGCCTTATTTCCGGCGCATCCGCCACCTGGGATTTTTGGGCTCGCGCAATAAAACGCAAAGCCTGGAAGCTATACGGGAAAGCCTCGGGGAAAAGCGGCTACCGGCAACACCCCTTACACGGGCACAGCTACTGGAACTGCGCTTTGGTGAACGCTCCCTGCTCAGGTGTAAAGATTGTGGAGGGGAACTTCAATTACTGGAAACCTACCCAGGACAGCGGGCACCGCCCGTAAATCTATCGGCCGGAATGTGCCAATGACCGTGTTTGGTGGAACTTTTCGAAATACGCCCCGGAGCGTACATGGGAAAGCTATGTCCGGTGGCCAAAACCGCTTGCCGGGAAAAGCCCTTTACTACCTAAAACAAGGCCAAAGCAGCAGCTACTGGCCGGGCAAAACCGGTTTTGCACCTAAAACATGGCTTGCAATGCCAACAACATTGCCCAAAAACGGCCCTGAAAGGGAACCCAAAAACCGATTGAAAACACTATTCGAAAATAATTAATTGACAGCCGGTTAAGTCAGGAGCAGTGTTTAGTTCAACAAAGCCTCCAATCTAAAGCGTATGCAAGCAACGCTTCATTAGAGGCTAAGTGTTAGCAGTAGGGTTTTCATCTCTTCTTTATATTAATCCATTTATTTTTAACGTAAACAAAACTCATTGAGATAAAGAACATAATACAGAGCCATGCAAAATAATCT
>CAYOJD010000181.1:0-2690 GCA_964404205.1 uncultured Prolixibacteraceae bacterium | reverse complement strand
CGCGGGGCTTCGGGGTGGCTCCGTACTACCCCTGCCGGCTTGCCCGACTGTACCGGCAACGATTGCTCTTCGTCGAGTTCAAGCAATATTTTGATAATGCCTTCCAAAGCCTCCCTGTTCCGCGCAGCCTGTCCGGTACCGCCATAGACAATCAAGCCTGACGGATCTTCGGCCACTTCGGCATCGAGGTTATTCAGCAACATGCGTAGCGGCGCTTCCGTTTGCCACGAACGGGCATTCAGTTCGGCCCCGCGCGGAGCTTTATAAACAGGATGACTGGCATATGCTTCAATAAATTCCGAATATTTCATCTTTCTCGTTTTTCAGGTTGATATTCTCTTTTTTAGCTGTACGGTTTGCCGTTTTGACCAGTTTGCCACTCTTCACCAACTCAATGGCCTTGTTCATTTCGTCAGAAAGAATATGATCCGACTCGGCAAACGGAATCTTCTCCCGTACCATTTTATGGCAAGCATTGATAACTGCTCCCGACTTGAGGGGCTTACGGAAATCGAAACCCTGTGCGGCACACAGCAATTCAATACCCAAAATCTTTTCGAGGTTGGCCGTAATGGTCAATGCCTTTCGCGCACTAATGGAACCCATGCTCACATGGTCTTCCTGTCCCAGCGAAGTGGGAATACTGTCGGCACTGGCCGGGAAACAAAGGCTTTTGTTCTCGCTTACCAGTGCGGCTGTAGTATATTGCGGAATCATAAAGCCTGAATTGAGGCCCGTTTCGCGCATCAGCAGTTTAGGTAATCCTGGAATGACATCGCAAAGCGAAAGATAGATGCGCCGGTCGGCAATATTGCCTATCTCGGCAGCGGCTACCGCCACATAATCGAGCGCCATAGCCAATAGTTGACCGTGGAAATTTCCTCCCGAAACGGCCGTTCCGTCTCTCAGGATTATTGGATTATCAGTTACCGAGTTCAGTTCAGTTTCCAGTAACTCTTTCAGATGGAGCCACGCATTGCGTGAAGCGCCATGTACCTGCGGGATGCAACGTAATGAGTAAGGATCCTGTACCCGCGTACAGTTGCGGTGCGACTGCACAATCTCCGAGTTTTCCAACATCGCGCGCATTCGCGAAGCCACATAAACCGAGCCGGCAAAGGGGCGGATATCATGCAACTCGGGGCGGAAAGTCTTTACCGAGCCCAGCATGGCTTCGAGGTTCATGGCGGCAATAATATCGGCACTGTCGAGACAGTTTTGCAATCTTTCAATCAACTTCACCGCATGGGCCGCGATAAACTGTGTGCCATTAATCAGCGCAAGCCCCTCTTTGGCCCCCAGTTCGACGGGCATCAACCCAAACCGCTTTAATATTTCGGCAGCGGCAAAAACCTCACCTTCGAACCACACTTTCCCTTCGCCAATCAGGGGCAGAAAAAGATGCGACAGCGGGGCCAAATCGCCCGAAGCGCCTACCGAACCCTGCGACGGCACCACCGGCACTACATTATTATCGATATGCCAAATAATCCGTTCAATAGTGGCCGGAGCAATACCCGAATAACCCTTTGCCAGGGCATGGACTTTCAGAATCATCATCAATTGGGCTATCTGAGGGTCGACGGGTTCGCCCACGCCAACACTGTGGCTCTTGAGCAGATTGATCTGCAATTTTCGCGTCTCCTCGTCCGATATCCGGGTAGTACACAACGGGCCAAAACCAGTGTTAATACCGTAAACCACCTTATTCCCCGCAATCAGGGCACCAACCTGCTGCCGCCCATGTTCGATACCACGGGCCACTTCTGCAGTGATTACACCGGTTCTCTCGCCCGAAGCCAGTTGCAATGCCAGCCCTACTGTCATCCGGTCTCTTCCATATTCAAAACTATTTTTCCCCGACATATTGGTTTAGTTTTTATTTTCAAGTTGATTATCATCTTTTCAAAATTAGAAATATCTTTCCATCGTTTTTAGCTGGCACAGATGATTTTGGTCATGCACTTTTAGTTGAAACGCAGATGTTAAAGTTTCGGCCATCGCAGCTTAAAAACCCGTTTTTATTACGATTCAGGCCAATGTAAGATTGAAAACAATGAAAAAATACAATTTCGACGAACAGATTGAACGGCGCGGTACCGACTGTGTAAAATATGACAGGCTCCCCTTTTTCGGCAATGCCAATGCTATACCGCTTTGGGTGGCCGATACCGATTTTCGTGTAGCCGACTTTATCATGGAGGCACTACACCAACGAATGGAACACGAAATACTGGCCTATTCGAACCGTTCGGCCAACTATTACCCCTCCATTGTCAACTGGTTAGAGAAACGACATGGGTGGACGGTCGATCGAAATATGATAACATCGAGCCCCGGTGTGGTGTCGGCAGTTACCACATTGATACTTGCCCTATCCCATCCGGGCGATAAAGTGGTGGTGCAGCCGCCTGTCTATTTTCCCTTCTTCTCTTGTGTGAAAGATACCGGCCGCCAACTGGTCGAAAATCCCTTGGTACTGAAAGAGGGGCGCTACTATTTTGATTTCGACGATCTCAAGCAAAAACTCGATTCGAAAACCAAATTACTCATCCTTTGCAACCCACACAATCCGGGAGGTATGGTATGGCGGCGCGAAGAGCTGGAAGAGTTGGGCAACATATGTCTGGCCAACGGCACCGTGATTATCTCCGACGAAATCCATTCCGACCTCGTTTTCAAAGGGAACC
>CAYOJD010000180.1:0-2755 GCA_964404205.1 uncultured Prolixibacteraceae bacterium | reverse complement strand
GGGGAATATAAACCATCGCCTCCATCACCTTTTCACCCCATCACAATGAAGTAGGGTAAACATTGGTCAAAACGGTATATTATTATTAATTTTACATCGTCAAGTTACTTAACTGATAGCAGAAATCTGAAAAAAACGCTAATTATATGAAAACCATCTTAATCACCGGAGGTGCCGGATTTATCGGCTCGCACGTAGTCAGACTTTTCGCCACCCAATATCCCAACTATCAAATCATCAACCTCGATAAGCTTACTTATGCCGGCAACTTGTCGAACCTGCTCGATGTGGAAAAATTTCCAAACTACCGCTTTGTTAAAGGGGATATTACCGATGAAACCTTCATGAATCAGCTTTTTGTTGAACATCAAATTGACGGGGTCATTCATCTGGCTGCCGAAAGCCATGTCGACCGTTCGATTACCAATCCGACGGAATTCATTATGACCAATATCGTTGGAACGGTAACCCTGTTAAATGCAGCCCGGCAGGCATGGAAAGATGATTACGCCGGTAAACGGTTTTATCATATCAGCACCGATGAGGTCTATGGCTCGCTGGGCGCCGAGGGCCTCTTCACCGAGACTACCGCCTACGACCCGCGCAGCCCCTACTCTGCATCGAAAGCCAGCAGCGACCATCTGGTAAGGGCTTACCACCACACCTACGGCCTCAATGTAGTCATCAGCAACTGCTCCAACAATTACGGGCCAAACCAGTTTCCCGAGAAATTGATTCCACTCTGTATCAACAATATTCGCCACAACCGACCGTTGCCGGTGTATGGCAAGGGAGAAAATATCCGCGACTGGCTTTATGTGGAAGACCATGCCGCTGCTATTGATCTGATTTTTCACAAAGGCATTTCAGGCGAGACCTACAATATCGGCGGCAACAACGAGCGCCAAAACATCGACATCGTGAAAACGCTCTGCCGCATCATGGACACACAGCTTAGCCGCGCTGAGGGCACCTCGGAACAACTAATAACTTATGTAAAAGACCGCGCCGGCCATGATTTCCGTTATGCCATCGATGCGTCAAAACTTCGCCGCGAACTGGGATGGGAGCCAAATATCAAATTCGATGAAGGTTTTGAGAAAACGGTAATCTGGTACCTCGAAAATGAAGCGTGGCTAAATGATGTCACTTCAGGAAACTACACCAAATATTATGATTTAATGTATTTGGAACGATAAGTGCAATAAAACAAATATCTTATGCTTTTTGCAACGAAAAAATGCCAACGTAACAATAATTTTATATGAAAAAATGTAAATATTAGATAGAATACCTTAATTTTGTCTGAGTTGAAATTTAATTACTTAAAATTGCGGCCTTTGAATGTACACTTAACCATATTCAACCAAAAACCATAAAGCATGACTACTGATATTTACATCATATTAAGTTTGATCATTTCTGCCTTAGTCTCCTCACAAGCCATTCCCAAAGTAATCAGGGTAAGCCACTCCTTAAAACTCTTCGACCAACCGAATGCCCGCTCCGCAGCAAAACATGTCGTTCCAACATTGGGTGGCATTGCCATCTTTTTAGGACTGGTTTTTGGCATCACGCTCTCGGCCGATGATTATATTCTCCCAAATCTGAGATTTATTCTGGCAGCCATCATCATCATGTTCTTCATCGGGTTGAAAGATGATATCCTGAATATCAGCCCATGGAAAAAAATCTCGGCTCAGGTTATCTCTTCCCTTTTAATCATCCTGTTTGCCGGATACCGGTTCACCAGTTTGCATGGTTTCCTCGGGATTTACGAGATACCGTTTGCCGCAAGCCTTTTGCTGACCATATTTGTTATTATCGTATTTATCAATGCGTTCAACCTGATTGACGGAATCGACGGTCTGGCCTCCGGGTTAAGCATGTTTGCCTGCCTCGTTTTTGGCGGCTGGTTTTACCTGTCTGGTCATTACGAATTTACCATATTGGCCGCTTCACTTTTCGGGGCATTGGGTGGTTTTTTCTTTTTTAATGTCTATGGAACCAAGCATAAGATTTTTATGGGCGATACCGGCTCTCTGGTTTTGGGTCTGGTAATGGCTGTGCTGGTCATTCAATTTAATGAAATGAACATCGACCAGTCGCAACCCTTCGCTGTAGCTTCAGCCCCTGCCGTTTCGTTTGGAATTTTAATTTACCCGCTGCTCGATGTAATCAGGGTTTTTACCATCCGCATCCTTCAGGGACGCTCCCCATTCTCGCCCGATAAAAACCACATTCACCACAGACTGTTGGCATTGGGGTTTTCGCACAAATCGGCCACCTTTACCATTATTGCCGTCAATGCCCTTTTTGTCATCCCCGTATTTGCATTACAGCAAATTGGCGTCCTCTATCTGATGATCTTTATCTTGCTGCTAAGCGGAATATTGGCCATCATTCCCGGAACCATCATCAACAGCAAAAATCTGATTAAAAAGGACGACCCCACGCAACAAGTCGTATTCCTCACGCCAAAACTGTTAAGGTCGGCACGTCCGTTTATCAACAACCCGCCGGCTGAAATGAGCTATAAATTGAAACGAATTAAAGCGCAGTTGGAACGAATCAGTTTCTGGTAAATATCAAAATGAAAAGATGCAGAAAGCCTCCTGTCGGACGAAACGGCAGGAGGCTTTTTTTGGGATGAAAATTCATTGTACTTTTATCGGTTCAAACTCAAATTGAAAATATGAAAATCAACATAGGGGATCAGGTTCGCTTTTTGGACGATGTGGGCGGAGGCAAGGTG
>CAYOJD010000179.1:0-2800 GCA_964404205.1 uncultured Prolixibacteraceae bacterium | reverse complement strand
GTCGTATGGCACGAGGCGAATAAGAGTACCGACAGTATTACAATAATCGTAGATTTCATTTTTTTGCAAAGATGACGAAAGAAATAAATACCACTGAGGCCAGTACTGCAATTGACGAACTGGCAGGAATATCGAATGCCAACGAAAGGAAGAACCCTGCAATCGCAAATATTCCTCCGCAAAGCGATGACCATATGATGGCCTGATGAAAGCTTTTTACCTTGAAAGCTGTAATCAGCGCCGGAAGCAACAGAATAGCGTCAAGTAAAAGTGCCCCGATAAGTTTCATCGCGGTAGCAACGGTTAATGCTGTAATAATTACGATAGCATAATGGATGGCATTTTCATTGACCCCGGCTGTAAAGGCAATCTCCCTGTCAAAAAAAATAGCCTGTAACTGACGATTGAAAATCAACTGAAAGGCCAAAATCATCAGCGAAAAAATGACTACCCCGGCTACTTCATACCAGCTTAAAGTGTAAAGGCTTCCCCAAAGAATACTCAATGTATCTTTTGCCGGGACATTGAATTTGTATATTAAAATGAATGCCAGCGATATTGTGATAACCATAAAAAAAGTACTCATCTGGCCGGCATCGACTCTTAACGTCCGCGAAGCCCTTGTCATAAACAGCACAAGCATCAGGTTTACCAAAATAGTTGTGCCCATTGGGTTGAGTTGCATGGCAAGTGCTAAGGCTCCCCCAAAAATGGCTCCGTGCATTAACATAAATCGCAATGGCAACAGATTAAGCTTGAGCAGATAAAGACCGGTTATCGGGAAAGAGATACCGGCAAAAAGAAGTACAATTAAGCCCTTAAGTATGGGTGGATAGGTGAGGAGCTCTAACATAGCTGTCCCCCTTTCAGTTCTCTTTTGATCCATTCGAGTCGCTCAATCCACTGAAAATCATGCGATACAAGTAGTATTGTTGGCGCTTCGTTCTGGCTCAGTTCTTTTAAAAGTATTAAAAGTTCTTCTTTGCCTTCACTATCCAGAAATGAAGTAGGTTCATCGAGAAGTAACACCTGGGCATTCTGACACAGACAACGTGCCAGCGAAACCCGCTGTTTCTCTCCTCCGGAAAGTTCGTGAAACGAATGGTTTAGTAAATGAAAGCACCCCGTACGCCGCATCGCAATCTCGACACGGTAATCCAGCTCTTGGCTGGTAAACTTCTTCGCGCTTAGCCCTATTTCGACCACTTCGCCGGCCGAGATGGGAAAACTGTTTTTTATATTTTCCTGATGGACATAACCTGTTAGGCTGCGGTTCTTTTTCCATTCGGCACTCCCGACTATGGTATCACCAATCTGAATCGACCCATTTACCGGTTTGACTAAACCTAAAATGGTTTTCAACAAAGTGGTCTTTCCTGAACCATTGGCCCCGTGGATTATCAATTGTTCACCACGTCCAACTTCCAGATCGAGACATTTGACAATCTCCTTGTCGCCTCGGTTAACACTCAGTTTATCAATTTTTACGGCTAATCCCTGAACCCGACCTGCTCTTTTGCGGAGGAATAACCAGGCTTCGTCGATAGACATCCTGTCGGTGATCAAATCTTCCGTCCTGCACTGTATATGTTCTACCAAATGGTCATACGTAAAGTTGATGTGGTGTTGCCTGAAAACCGGAATTGCCCTTTCGCTCAATAATTCAATATGGCAGCTTTTAATTCCATGTCTGACAATCAGACAAGCAGCTGCTTTGCCGGCAATTTTATCCCGGAGAAAAAGCGTGATGGGATCAATCTTTTCTTTGGCAATGAAATCTTCCAGTTCGAAAAGTGGGTGCAACCAATGTTTGTCGCTGGTAAAAACAATTTTATCTTCCTGACTTACAATTAATGAATGTTCCACTGCTGCAAAAATTTTGTTGAAGATAATGGATTTATAGTTGTGAAAGAAACCGGCTGTTTCTCTTTTTAGGGTAGAACAAAATGGCTGCATTCACAAAAAATGCCGCTATAATTAGCAGGTTCCCGGTAGTTCGATCTGCCAAAAGAGTGATAATTTTTCCGACCAATGCAATCGTTCCGCCGGCTAACATTGCAATCATGCTTTGTACTTTCCCACTCCTGAATCCCAAAAGTCCGGCTACGGTAGGGACGATGAACGACCCCGAAAAAATGGTCAATGCGATAAGCAGTGATTGAATGATTGACGTAACTTTCAACGACAGCAAGATACTGATAAGCCCAACAGCCAGAATGGTCAGTTTGGTGTTGCGCAACCCTTTTTTTGTATCGAGATTACCTGAAATAGGGTCGCTGATGATGATTGACGAAGTGAGTAAGGTGGTTGATGCCGAAGATAATACTGCTGAAAGTAGTGCGGCAACCAGTAGCCCTACACCCCAATCGGGCAATGCGTGCGACAAAACGGATATCAGAACGGAGCCTTTGGGCACTTCTTCCCCGGCTATTTCGGATGATGCAAATATGCCCAGGTAGGTAACCATAAAAGCAAAGGGAATCAATACTATCGCCGAAATAAGGACACTCTGTCGGGCAATTTTTTCATTCCGGGCACAAAAAATACGTGAATAAATATCAGGGCCCACAACAAACGTGGTAGAGTAGGTGAGCAGCAGCACCAGTAAGTCGTACCCATGAAAAGATTCGTTGAATGGGAAACGCCGTGGGGCAATGGTTGCCGCAGGTTTTTCGGCATAAAAAAAGATGGCAATTGCGGTAACAAGAACACCCAGAATGATAAAAAAGGATTGATACAAATCGGTTCTCAGGACTGAAATCTGACCACCAACGATAGCGTAGAAAATAAACAGAACCCC
>CAYOJD010000178.1:0-2834 GCA_964404205.1 uncultured Prolixibacteraceae bacterium | reverse complement strand
GACTGGGGCAGGGGGGTGGCTCGATAACCATCGGGCTAAAAGTGGAAGGTTCCCGTCTGCTTTTCGACACCCAAAACAAAATTGCCCTTCGCGAAAACGGCCCGTTGCCCAATGGTGGCGGACTCGGTATCAAAAACATCGAAAAACGATTACATTTGCTCTATCCCAACCGGTTCAGGCTCACTTTTCCGCAACAGGAGGGAGAGTTTGTTGCCCGGCTCGAAATTGAATTGCAGCCGAAATGAGTATCAGTTGTATCATCATCGAAGACGAACCGGCGGCCAGCGATCTGCTGGAGCGCTATCTGGCGCAGTGCCCCGATATGCGTTGCGAAGGAGCCTTCCCCGATGCCTTTGCTGCGCTCGCCTGGCTGGAACACCATACCGTCGACCTGATTTTTCTGGATATCAACCTGCCGGGACTATCGGGAATTGGTTTCCTGAAAGCACTTCCCAAACCACCAATGGTGATCTTTACTACAGCCTATCCGCAATATGCGGTCGATGGTTTTGACCACGAAGCTGTCGATTTTTTGCTGAAACCTTTTTCGTTCGACCGGTTTTATAAGGCGGTGGCCAAGGCCAAAGAGCGAATGACCCGAAGCCAGCCATCTCTCCAGTCGGGAAAAATAACGGTGAAAGCCGACCGTAAAATCTACCGCATCGACCTCGACAATATCTGGTTTATCGAATCGTGCGGCGACTATGTTGCCATTTGCGGGCCCGAGAAAAAGCTGATGGTACACGGGACACTGAAAAGCTGGGAAGATCGGCTGCAGGGCTTCTCCTTCTTTCGCATCCACCGTACGGTAATTGTCCATTTGCCCAAAATCGATCATATCGAAGGGAATATGGTTAAGATTGGCCCTCACAAGCTCGCTGTGGCTGCTCCTTATCACGACGAACTGATACGCCGGCTCAACCAACTTAGCCCCATTTAAACACCAAAACAACTTTTCGCCACCAGTTGTATCCTGACCATTTTTGTCACTATTTTTGGCTAAACCCATTTTGCTTATGAACCGACAATTGCTCCCGTTGCTATTTATGCTGTTGCTGATGGCCTGCGGCTCCCCGTCGCCTGAGAAGAAGAGTGTCGAAAAGCGCGAACCGGCTGTCAACCCCGATGAGAAGAGTTTCACCAGCTATTTGCCGTCGATGGTTACCATTACCACTTACGACGGAGAGCGAAGGCTCGAAGAGGGCTTTGGCTTCTTTGTCGGCGAAGGGATGGTGGTAGCCCTTAACAGTCAGTTCAACAACTGCAACCGGGCGGTAATTGCTTCGTGGGGCGGCGGCGACGATGAGTTGGCTGGATTTCTGGCTGTCGACCGAATCAACAACCTGGTACTGCTGAAAACCCGCTCGATGAGCCATCCCCCGCTGAAACTCTACAGTGGCGAAGTGCCGGTAGGGGCCATTACCTATCTCTGCGGACAACAAACAGGGAATATTATCCCGGTAAACAAAGGGCGGGTGTTACAGGAACTGACTGCTTCGGGCACCAAAAACTACAGCATCAGCAACCAGATAGCCTGGGGCAGCGAAGGGCGCCCCGTCTTCCTGAACAACAACGAAGTGCTGGGCGTAGCCATCGTGCGCATGGTACAGATTACCCGCGAAACACTGGCCATCCCCTCGGCGGCGATTACGGCTTTACTGCAAAAGGGCAATCAGCCCATGCAGCCCCTGTCGCAATTGTCGGGCAAAGTCGACCCTGCCATTAGTGCCGCCAATGCCAGAATCAAAGGGGTGCAACTGGTGACCGATATGGGCAATATTACGCTAAGGCTCTTTAACGATGCCCCCGAATACCGCGATAACTTTCTGAAACTGGCCCGCGAACACTATTACGACTCGCTGCTTTGGCACCGTGTGATAGCCGGTTTCGTGGTGCAGAGCGGAGCGGCCGATACACGCCATGCCCAACACGACGACGTGGTGGGATGGAAGGGGCCCGGCTACACCTTGCCTGCTGATATCCACCCCAGGGTATTTCACAGGCGCGGTGCAGTGGGCGTTCCCCGTCTGCCCGACGAGCAAAACCGCCACAAACGTTCCGATGGCAGCCAGTTTTATATCGTTACCGGGCGAATTTATACCGATGCCGAACTAAATGAAATCGAGAAGGAGAAGCATATCCGTTTTACGCCCCAGCAGCGCGAAACATACCGAACCATAGGCGGCGCCCCCACGCTCGACAACGAATATTCGATATTTGGCGAAGTGATTGGCGGAATGGATGTAGCCGACCGTATCAATGCCGTTGAGGTAAAAGGCGATTTTAGGCCGAAAAAAGATATCCGCTTGCTAAAGGTGAAGATTTTGCAGTAAGCCCACCCCCGCTACTACGCTATGCAATCGCATGGTCATTCGGTATTCATTGCGGATAAAGACATCCAACCACTCTACAACCGCAAAGCTGATAACGATAAACCCTTCGGGAGTAGTTGCGGCTCATACTTGTGCAAAAACTGATATCAGCTAAATTAAAATAGAACGATCAGCAATTCACGCTATGCAATCGCACGGTAGCGAGGGTGTTGGGCGTATGTGCTTCATTTTTTATTCATTTCTTCACTTTTTATAAATGGATTTATATAAGGTTTCCCTGTCATAACAAATATTGTATTCATTATAGATATTAAACCACCAATCAATAATCCACCTATAAGCGGTATCAGTATATTCGTTTTCCAATAAATCCAAAGTCCAGCAAAACTAATCACCCAAATGCATAACTGCATAGAAATAGCAGCACGAGAATGGTTTATCAAATCTTTGGTTTTGTCTTTTTTAATCTTCCATAATACTAACGTCGGAAAGATTAAAGGT
>CAYOJD010000177.1:0-2850 GCA_964404205.1 uncultured Prolixibacteraceae bacterium | reverse complement strand
AAAAATTCATTCTTGTGGCTTTGTTGCCGATGTAAGCCATCCCGTCGAACCAGTTGCCGATCATCTGAACCTCTTTGTCTGCATTCGCCAGATGGGCAAACGATTGACCTTCTGACTGGCGGGTTGCCGGCTGAGACTCCTGTCTGTAAGTGGGGGCAAACCCGGCATACTGCGGCTTCCCCCCACTGTAAATCCGGCCTACAGCCCACATATCGGTCGAAAAGAGATAGGAAATATTATATTGACGAATCAGATAAGGCAGTGCGGCATAATTGACCCCGTCCATCTCCCTGAAATCACGAATCAGCGATTCGAACGACAGATAGCCCAATTCGCCATCGGGCACTATCAGCAAATTCTCCCCCGTTAGATATTGCTCAACAGGCTTAATCAGTGAACGATAAAGGATAAAGAGTGAATTGCCAAACTGATTGAAACCGGCCAGCGCATCGTTGCCCGAATAGGGTGTTGCATGCTCTTTTTTGACCCGTTGCAAAGCCAGCGATTCAGCCTTCGAAAAGCGGGCCGCATAGTGAAAAAGCCCGGTATCGTTCAACACAAAAACAAACAGTTTCTGCTCACCCGTATCGTCAGGCTTCGAAAGGATATACTCCACAATATTATCTTCATGATGCAGTTTCTTCCTGATTTTTTCAAGATTGGCAATCTCCTGAAAGGCGATATTGGTTGAAAGTTGCGGTGTGGTTCTTTTGATATTGTTGAACAACTGATCCCTGTCGCGCTTCGACAGAAAAAGCTGCTCTTCCCAAAAATTGACCTTTGCCGTATCGCCGATGCCATTTCGTAAAAACGATTTCAACATAAACTCGCAGTTGGCAATATCGGCTTCAATCTTTTTCAGTTTTTGCTTCAGCGAATCGGCAGTCCCCCAGACATTGTAGTTTTGGTTTTTCTGATATTCGTACCTCACATCGCTGGCTTTCGATTGACGGGCAAAGCGATAGGCCTCTTCGACATATTGTTCGTCGCCGGTCTCCCCGGCCAAAGCCAGCAACGATTCGATGGCGATAACGGGAATATAGTCAAGTTCCTGGGTTAAGGTCAGCCGGTTCTCGGCATCATGCGTATCATTACGCAATTCGGCGGCCATGCCCGAGGCCTGCGTGATGGTTTGATAAGCCAGCATAAGCCTCTTCCCTTTATCGGCAACGCTCCCGCTTTCGCCCCATTGCAACAACGTTTCGGCTTTTCGCCGCAGCGCGTACACCATCATAATACCGGAGATGGCATCCGACGGCGACGGGTTGATTGCTATGTTGGGTTCGGAAAAATGGCGCGATGAGGCTATCAACGCACGCTGGTAATAGTCGAGAGCTGTCTTGAAATCGTCCTGACTGCGGCTTTCGTTTCCCATAAGGATATAGGTACTGCAAATATTATCGCCTCTTGGCCCTTCGTAACGCAAAAGCATCTCCCCCGCACGGTGATAAAATGCCACCCCCTCATCGTGATGCCCTTGCGCGATCAGAAACCGGCCATAATAGCGATATATTCTCCCCAGCAAAATCGATCCACCACTATTTTTGAGTTCGGAGGCAATGGCCATCGGGTAATACTGCGCGGCCAAAAGCGTGTCGTTAGATGCCTCGTAAGCAATCGCCTTCGAATAATAGAGATAAGCCACATTGGTCGAACCGCATTGGGCCAGCAGGCTTAACCCTTTGTCGTACGCATCCTGGGCTTCGCGATAACGGTTTAACTGATAAAAAGCGTGGCCAAGGTTACAAACTACATCTGCCCAATAGGTTAAAATTACATTGTCGCGCCCCATTGTGGCCAGCAGGCGGTCGCATTTTTTATAATAATCGATACTGCGTACCGGATTTTTCAGTGCAGCAGAGAGATAGCCCATCTCGCGGTACAAGCCGACAACAGAGAGGTTTTTTTGCTTAACCTTATCGCGGTGAAACTGTTCCGCCTCCTGATACCAGGTTAAGGCCTCGTCGAATCGGCTAAGCCGCAAAAAACAGTTTCCCAGGTAATAGGTGGCTAAAAAATAATTTTTCGGGGCAAGTACAGCCTGAAGCGGCCGGTAACGCGAAAAGCTATCGGCATAAGCCTCCAAATCGGCCATGGTGAGATTGGGTGCGGTGCGGTAGCGGTTGGCCAGCCCAAGCAAGGCGCTGTTGGCAGAGTCGTCGGCCACAGCAACAGCCGAAAAACCTTCGAGAGAAGCAAACAGCAATAAAAACAGTCCAAAAATTTTCATGGTTCAACCCGCAATCAGGGCCGAAATATAAGCAATCTTTATCAACCTGAAGAAATGCATCGAATACTGCAAAAAAAATTCCCGCAGCGCTTTGCTGCGGGAACCATTTCATCATCTGTTTTCCGGCCCGTTACTCGTTCGGCGGAGGAGGGGGCGGAGGTGTAGGCCCAGGACCCGGAGGATCATCATCACCTGGAAATTCCCTGCAAAGTACCTGACCATGTACAAATTGCATGGCCCAACGAAACTCGACCCTAAAACCTTTTTGCAAATTTCTCATCATTTTTAGTTTTAATATTTAACAATAAAAATTAAAAACATAAAATCTGTTTATGTTTATCAATTTAAGAAAAATAAATGAAAATCAATCAATATAGCCAATGTTTTTTGGAGATATTGATCGAAAATAAATGTTACCCAGATAAACTGTCCACATATTTTCTGAATAGAGAAACAGGACGGAAGCATCCGGCAGTACAAAAACAGTTTGTGTTCGCCTTCAAAAGGGTAACACATCACTCTTCCGATATTGTTCGTCTATGATTTATGATGGTTATTTGTACTATTTAAGTACAGATAGAGTACAGATAGAGTACAGATAGAGTACAGATAGAGTACAG
>CAYOJD010000176.1:0-3204 GCA_964404205.1 uncultured Prolixibacteraceae bacterium | reverse complement strand
CACGTAGATTTCGGCATATTTCACGTGGAATCTGGCATCTTTCACGTGGATTTTGGCATCGCACGTATGATATACCCCGCAGTACAGCTGCAACAGCCCTTCTTGCAGTTGCAATGTGGCTTTGCTTTTACCAGCGGTTTCACCCGCGGGTGAAACCGCTACCTTCCCCCCTTTTAAGAAAGGGGGAATTAGTTTCTGCTGCCGTTTCAGTCTCCTGTTCTCGCAACGGGGGTCAATTTACTTGACCGGAATGCGAACTACGGTAAATGAATATCCTTCGACATTTAGTTCCACTTTTTTCCCAGAGATGGCCACTGTTCCATCGACAGGGATAATTGTGTCGGGGGCATCGAGCGTGTTGTAGAGGGCTAAATCGGAAGCCGACAGTGTGATGGTTTTCGCTGCTTTGGCCGAAGGCAACCGTCCGTTCAACGATAAATACAGTTTTTGCGGCCCCGCCGAACCATTTACCAGTTTCACGATGATTTCGGATGTTTGGTGGTCGAAACAACTGCTGACATAAAGACTATCCTGTCCGGCAAGTGGCTTGCCGTCGAGCAGCGCGGCAATAATTTGGTTCCCGCTATTGGTCGAGAACAGCTTTTGCACCCAATAATTGGGCGTAGCCACCGAGCGCAGGTTGTCGAACCAAATCATATCGGGGCGCCATTGCCATGCCCCTACATGCCCAAACAATGGTGCATACGAAGCCATACGAACCACGTCGGCATTGCGTTCGAGACCGGTCATCAGCGCGGCTTCGGCCAATGCGCTTTTCCAGGTATTGCGCGATTCGGCATCGGCACCCTCTTTGTCGTGGGCGGCATATTCGCCGGCAAAAACTTTTGGCCCCTGACGGTTGTAATGGTCGTAGCGGGCTGCATTTTGCATAAACCATTCGGGCGTTTTATAGTAGTGCTCGTCGACCAGCGGAACATCCAACCGCCGCATCTCTTTCCAGAGATAATCGAACTCCTTTCCGTCGGACGATGGTCCGGCGCCGCCCACATAAGCAATCCCGGGATATTTGGCTTTCAGGAGCGGCAAAATCTTTTCGAGCCGTTCGATATATTGCCGGCCCCACTGTTCGTTGCCTACGCCTACCATTTTCAGGTGAAATGGTTCGGGATGGCCCATTTCGGCCCTTACTTTGCCCCATGGTGTCGAAGCATCGTCGTTGGCAAAGGCAATCAAATCGAGGATATCCTGAATGTAGGGTTCCAGATCTTCGGCAGCGGCCAATTCGCCCGAGTTATACTGACAGGCCATTCCGCAGTTGAGAATCGGCAATGGCTCGGCGCCAATATCTTCGGCCAGCAAAAAGTATTCGTAAAAGCCCAATCCATACGACTGGAAGTAATCGGGTGTGGCGCGATGGGCAAACTCCATGTTCCATCGGTTGACAATCAGTTTGCGTTCGTTGGGATTGCCCACTGTCTTTTTCCACTGATAACGGTTTTCGAGTACCATTCCTTCGACAATACAACCTCCCGGAAAGCGCAGGAAACCCGGCTTCAGGTCGGCCAGTTTTTGGACCAAATCGGCCCGAAGCCCGTTTTTGCGCCCTTTCCATGTATTCTCGGGAAACAGCGAGATCATATCCACATCGATTGTCCCTGCACCGCGAAACGTTACTTTCAAACGGCCCTTTTCGACCGTTTTACTGCACAGAACGGCTGTTTCGCTGTGCTTCCATTCGGGCGAAAAGCCATCGATGGCCGAATGTCCAATGCAATTTCCTTTATCGTCGAGCAACTCAATGTTTATTGAAGATGCGCCTGAATTTTGCCGGGTCATCAGCGAGAAACGGTAGGTTTCGCCCGCTTTTAAACCCATGCCGCGAAAACCTTCGTTGGCAAGGGACAATTCTTTTTCCTGTCCGGTTTCAATCCGCAAAAAGCGGCTGTTGTTTTCGTTTCCGGAATTGAGCAGTTGAAACTGGGCCGCATGTTCCTGCCCCAGTTTTTCCCATCCCATCAACGGTTTGTCAAACTCGAACGAGCGGTTTTTGACCAGTTCGGCATAAATACCGCCATCGGCCGCGAAATTGATATCTTCGAAGAAAAGTCCCCACATGGTTGGCGAGATTGTTCCTACAGGCTTGTCGGCTTTAAGCTCGATTACTTTGGGCTGCGAGATGGCCGGCATAACACAAAGCAGGCTTGCCGAGAGCAGCGCGATGATTTTCTTTTTCATATTGATATTTAGAAAGCGACGATTATATTTTCAGTTTTACACCCAGTCGCCCAAGCAGATTAGCTATCCCGATAACCAGAAAAGCAAACAGCATCGACTTGGTCAGTCCCAAAACGCCGTGGGCAATCAATCCCTTGACGGGAATGTCGAACAGGTAAGGAATCATGTAGCAGGTAAGCGTGGCCGTTCCGGCAGTTTGAATGATATCGAACCAATGTACTTTCCCGCGTAGATCGACCAGCCAAAAAACCAATGCGAAAGCAATAAAGGCAATTCCGCTGCAAAGAAAAACCCATGTTGGCGTGGCCTGAATTTTCGAGATGATAAAGAATTGACGCGAGAGGGTACCGGCAGCAATCAACAGCGCCCCTAAAGCAACATACAGAAGCGGCAGCTTTGCCGTTTGCCCTGTTTTTTTATACCGTTCGAGCAGCAGCGTGGCCCCGATGCCCAGAAAAGCAAATAACTGGAAGGCGCCGTTGCCGGGGATTAGTTCGTGCGGGCCGTTTGGCAACAGGCTTTTTATCCATCCGGCATGATCGGCAATATTGAGCAACGCGAAAAAGAGCAGCGCCGCTATCAGGTAAATATTTCGCTGAAACAAAAAGAGGTATAAAACGGAAGTAACCAGGTAAGTCCATCCAATCAGCCCAAGTATGCCCCACCATTGTGGAGTCATTCCCTGCGTACCGTCGGTACCGCCTTTGAAAATGATGAACAACCCGAGCAACAATGCTATCCCGACAGCTTGAAGAGTGCGGAAGATCCATTTTTTTGCCCCTTCGCTGCGCGGATAAACATTCCAAATCAGCAAAAAGGCAACGACCATCAGTACCATAAACTGACGGCGCGAAATGCCGCTTGCCACCGCGTTGATATCAGAAATATTGACGGTAAAAAAGCCCATGATTAACAGCGCAACCGACCGTAGCAGAATATGCAGGAATATCTTTGCGCGACTGTCGCCTTTTGCCAACCGGTTTTGAATGGCATAGGGCACCGACATCC
>CAYOJD010000175.1:0-3226 GCA_964404205.1 uncultured Prolixibacteraceae bacterium | reverse complement strand
TTATGGCAATACAAAAGCGATTAGCGAAGATATTATCCGCGATTTCGTGAAGGCCAATTCCGGCAAAAATGCCATCGCGCTGCGTTATTTCAACCCAATAGGTGCTCACCCCAGCGCATTGATTGGCGAATTGCCCCGTGGTGTTCCAAACAATCTGGTACCCTATATCACCCAAACGGCGGCAGGGCTTCGCGAACAGTTGAGCGTTTTTGGCAACGACTACGACACTCCCGATGGAAGTTGTCTGCGCGATTTCATCAATGTGGTCGACTTGGCCAAAGCACACGTAGTCGCCATTAAACGTTTGCTTGACCATAAAAGCCAAAGTGGTTACGAATTTTTCAATGTAGGCACAGGGAATGGGGTGTCAGTCCTCGAATTGATCCATACTTTCGAGAACGCAAACCATGTAAAACTCAATTATAAAATTGTTGGGCGACGGGCCGGCGACATTGCCAAAATCTATGCCGACACAACTAAAGCAAATAACGAATTGGGTTGGAGAGCTGAAGCGTCGTTAGACGAAACGTTAAAATCGGCCTGGGAGTGGGAGAAAAAAATTAGAGGTATTTAAACTATTTATCAGGTTTTAAAACTTAAAAGCTATCCGCAGGAGTGGATGGCTTTTTTTGCTTCAGGTTATTCGCAACAAAACCCGGCCTTAGCCGGGTATTTTTCATTGAAGGGTTTTCTTCTTTTTACCTGATGGCCAGTTGAGCAGTAGTTAAACCCCAGGCACTGCTATTCATCCAGCTTTCAATTTGCAGTGGTTCATCTTTCTCGGCCAGTTCAACCTGATTGGGCAGACAATTGACCGAACCCATCCAGTAGTAGTTACAGTCCATCCATTTTTCGATAGTCAGCGGAGATTCGAAGCTGACAACTTCTTCAGCGTTATCGACACCCCAAAACTGGTTGGTTTCCATCCACTGCTCAACGGCAAGAGCCGATTCCGATTCCGTCAACTCTGTATTTTCACCACTCCAAAGAATGTCGTTGGTCATCCATTGTTCAATAGCCATAGCTGGCTCAGCTTCTGCTATTTCGGTTGAAGATGAACTCCAAAAATTATCATTGGTCATCCAAGGCTCGATGGCAAGAGCTGATTCCGTTTCTTTGGTCTCGAGTTCGTTGGCACCCCAGAACTGGTTGCTTTCCATCCACTCTTCAACGGCCAGCTCCGCATCTTTTTCGGCTTCAAGGTAGGCGTTGGCAACTGTACGCAGCGATTCACCGGCTGTATTGAGGACATAAGCTGCGGGTTTCATCACCATGGCCAAAGCCGCGGGTTCTTGAGCATTTGCATTTGATACGGGAGCCAAAGTCATAGCTGCTACAGCAAGTAAGGCTGTCATTTTTGTTCTCAGGTTAAAATTCTGTGTTTTCATCTTTATTTGTTTTTAAATTGTTTTCTATTGTTCGACGTCATTCCAATAACAGCAATCGTGCCAAAAATTATATATATCACGTTTACAGATACTTAAACACAAAGCATACCAAAATATACCCTCTACTCGTGTACATTTTCAATCACACCACTGTACATTATCGTACACTCCAGATAGAAAAAACCACAAACACTTCATATCTATTTAATTATCAACAAATAATGTATATCAAATAAATATACGATGCCTCTATTCAAGCCAAAGGAGATACACAACCGAACAGTGAATGACAAGAATTATTCAATTTTCAGCAGATTTTAGCTAATTTCAACCTCAGCCAAACGAGTGTCTATGTTATAACGAACTGAAAAAAACAGAGCATTTAAAAACGCATCATAAGCCATTTAACTCACTAAACAAAAATTATTTATGAAAAATTTAACGTTGATTACCTTACTGCTCTTTTTATTTACATCCAGCAGTATTATTGCACAGGAAGCCGCTTCGAAAGCGTATATGGAGAACTGGAAACAGGTAATGGATCGCACGCAATGGTGGCGCGAAGCTCGTTTCGGTATGTTTATTCACTTTGGGGCCTACGCCGTCCCAGCCCGTGGCGAGTGGGTCAAATCGAATGAGCGCATCACCACCGAAGCATATCAGAAATATATCGACACCTTTAATCCGATCGATTTCGATGCGAAAGCCTGGGCTAGAACAGCCAAAGCTGCCGGCATGAAATATGCTGTGCTTACCGCCAAACATCACGATGGATATTGTCTTTTCGATAGCCAATTAACCGATTACAAATTAAGCAGTCGCTTTGCAGGGCGCGATCTGGTCCGCGAATTTTTGGAGGCTTTTCGGGTCGAAGGCATCAAAGTCGGATTGTATTACTCGATTATAGACTGGCATCATCCCGATTACCCAAATGTGGGAAACCATCCTCAGCGCGATGATCAAGAATATGCCAAACAAAAATTTAACTGGGATAACTATCTGAAATACATGCACGGGCAAGTTGATGAATTGACCACAAAATATGGAAAACTGGATATTATGTGGTTCGATTATTCGTTCGACGATTACAGCGGCGACAAATGGAAAGCCAAAGAATTGGTTGCCATGGTTCGCAAAAACCAACCCGGTATAATCCTCGACAACCGTTTGGAAACCCACGAAGGAAGCTCTTCAAAACGAAGACAATTGTCGACTTTAGGCGATTTTGAAACGCCTGAACAAGGCATTCCCGATGTGGCATTAACCGACCAGTTCGGCAATCCCATCCCGTGGGAAACCTGTCTGACCCTGAACGGCGTATGGGGCTACAACGAGTTTGACGACAACTGGAAATCGCCTGAATTGATTGTACACTGTTTGGTAAACTGTGTCAGCAAAAATGGCAATTTGTTGCTCAACGTGGGGCCCGACGCACGCGGCAAGATTCCGCAACCTTGCATCGATATCCTTTCGGAAGTCGGAAAATGGATGGCGCTGAACAGCGAGAGCATTTACGGTTGCGGCGCTTCGGCGCTGGCAAAACCCGATTGGGGACGCTATACCCAAAAAGGGAATACCATTTATGCGCACTGGCTTTATCCCAATTTTGGCTATCTGAATACACGCGGAGTGGATGCCGAAATAGTGGATAATATACGGATGCATTATTCCGGGGCCGAACTCTCCTACCAAAAAACATGGTGGGGCAACACTGGCGAAGGCAACCTCTTCATCAATGTTGGAAGCCGACCGGAACAGCCGGTAAAATACGATACCGTGATTAAGATTCAGCTTAAATAAACGGTTAAGCCTGCTTTTCGCACACTATTAATGCTGCT
>CAYOJD010000174.1:0-3300 GCA_964404205.1 uncultured Prolixibacteraceae bacterium | reverse complement strand
CCACTGTACCTCAACCGGGTCAACCGCGAAGAAAAACAGTTGATCAGCCGCTTCGGCGCTGAATATCGCGCTTACATGAAAGAAACCGGAAGGATATTTCCACGCGAAGAAATTGTAAAAGAATTTATCTACAGCAGGTTACCTGAAAAAATCAGAGAAAAAGTAAAGGGGCAGTGAGAACCGCCCCTTTCTTTAACCTAACTAAACCAATAAGACTAACTAAATCCAAACCTATTCTAAAAACACTACACAAAAATATGTTGTAGAACATGAATTTAAGTTAATTCAATATTAAATCTGTAATAAGTCATTTTTAATCCACTAAAAAAGGAGCCTCAAGGACTCCTTCTCATTGCGCTCGAACTATTTCTTTTCGGGAGCCGGGCCATTGTCTTTGGCTATCGCTTCGCGCATAGCAGTGTCGGCACTAATATTTTGATACTTCATATAGTCCATAATCCCTAGGTTACCACTACGGAAAGCTTCAGCCATAGCCAGAGGAATCTGCGCTTCGGCTTCGATAACTTTTGCACGGGCTTCCTGCGCTTTTGCCTTCATCTCCTGCTCCAGGGCGACTGCCATTGCACGTCGTTCTTCGGCACGGGCCTGAGCAATATTCTTGTCTGCTTCGGCTTGATCCATTTGTAAAACGGCTCCAATATTTTTACCAATATCGATATCTGCAATGTCAATCGAAAGAATTTCAAAAGCAGTACCTGCATCTAATCCCTTCTGCAGCACCACTTTCGATATTGAGTCTGGGTTTTCGAGAACCTCCTTGTGTGAAGCTGACGAGCCTATTGATGAAACTATCCCTTCGCCTACGCGAGCCAGAACAGTCTCTTCACCGGCACCACCAACAAGTTGGCGGATATTGGCCCTTACCGTAACACGGGCTTTACAAATCAACTGAATACCGTCTTTGGCAACAGCCGATACCGGCGGGGTATCAATCACTTTCGGATTAACCGACATTTGAACGGCATGAAAAACATCACGCCCGGCGAGGTCGATGGCGGTTGCCATATTGAATGTTAATGGAATATTCGCCTTTTCGGCTGAAACCAACGCATGAACAACGCTCTCTACACGTCCACCAGCCAGATAATGCGCTTCCAGCTGGTCGCGCTTAATCCCCTCGAGGCCTGCTTTATGAGCTTCAATCATAGCCCTGACAATTACACCCGGGGGTACCTTACGGAAACGCATCAGGAATAGCTGCATTAGCGAAATGCTTACACCCGATACCAGTGCCGAGAACCAAAGTCCAATCGGGATAAAGTACAAAAACAGCATTAGTCCTACCAATACTGCAATCACGATACCAATCATGCTGGGAATTACCATCTTTTATATTATTTGTTTAACAATGATATGATTTTCGGATATTTTGACAATCTCAATTTCGGAGCCTTCGGGAATATAATTTCCTACCGATTTTCCTTCGGCCACATAACCGTTTACCTCAATTTTTCCCATTGGAGCCAATCGTCCCAATGCTTTACCTTTGTCGCCGACATTGATTTTGCTATATTCTATTTGATTCACTTTTCCGTCGATAACCGACTCGAGCTGCATTTTTCTGCCAGCTTTTGTTTTAAAAAATTTCATGAAAAGTACCGGTAACAAAACGATAAGCGCCACCAAAACTCCTATCCCGGCCCATATGCCATAGTTAATAAAGGCCAGATATACACTGTAGCCCAATATGCCGATAGCTGCCACACCAAATACGGTAAATCCCGGTATGACCGCCAATTCAAGCATCAGCATTACAATCCCAAGTACAATCAGCGCCAAAATAATCAGTATGGTCATATCCTTTGTTGTAAATTATTCAATGACAGCTTTTAGGTCGCGTTGAGCCAAAGCTCTGCGCATAGGCGTTAAATACTCTTTCGAACCATTCTTCACATCGCAACGCTCTTTATAATGAATTAGGTAGGTACACTGCGTTGCCTGAATCTCATCCATTTTGCATATTTCCATCAGCGCATCAATAACATAATCGAATGTATGGTAATCGTCGTTATACAACACAAGACTGTATCCCGAACCAATATTTTCATCAGTTAAATTACTGCTTTCCAGCGACTTTTCAACATTAAAATAAATCTTCTTCATTAAAATCGGCTTAAGTCAATCACAGATACTAAACAACCCGAATATAATAAAATATTTATTTGTTGCTATCCTTTTTTAGCGTTTCTGCAACAGGCACTTTGATCCCATTTTTGTAGGCAACCAAAAATGCTCCTTTAGCGCCTTCGAGGACCAACTGATCCTTCAATTTGCGGGCATCATCGTAATTTTGAAAGTTCCCGACAGTGTACACTTCATATTTTTTTTCGTCGGTATAATGATCTATCTTCCTGAGTTTTGAAAGTTTTGACAACAGCGTTTTGAAAGTGGGTGTTAACACACCATTTCTGAAAGAACCGATTTGAACCTTATATTCAACCATTTCTTTTGCATTTTCAACCGCTTTTCCCTCTTCAGCTTGTTCAATTTCGGGCTCTGATGGCAGAACAACAGGCTCAGGTACAGGACGGGCAGCTTCAGCAGCTGCTTTCTCGGCTGCCAGTTGAAGGGCAACCACGCGCTCTTCGTCTCGCTTAGCCAACATATTCTTGAAATCGATTTTAATCTGATCTTCCGCTTTATCCCACCAGGCCGATTCTTTCACACGGGCTTGTTCGAATAATTTTTCGCGGTCGCGTAGCAATTGATACGATTTTTGTTCACCACCAATGATTTGTTGGACCAAATCGAGGCGGGTACTCACCATTGCCGTTTTTTCATGGGCTTTGCGCAACGAATCCAACACCGTTATAATCGAGTCGTTTTGCCCGGTAACCACCCATGCTTTTGTAAACAATACTTTGCCAGCCTCACTCCTAAAGTCGTCAATTGAATGGTATACAAACTCTTCGTTGACCTGAAAGTTGAGCCACGCATTCTTAAGTTCGTCAGGAATGGGATAATTTTTCAAGTCGGGTTGCGACGTGCTTTTTTTGGCAGAATCGCCAAATACTTCATTTTGATTGTTGCCATTTTTGACCTGAAAGGGATTAATTTTCTTTCGGCACAAATCGATATAATAGTCTAAGTTCAAATTTTTACGTTCCTGTTTTCCGGCAAGACCGGAAAAACGGTCGTAAAAGTCCATTGCCTCCTGCCAGTTTTCGAGAGCATGAAAATAGTTGGCCATGTAGAAATTAGAATTCGATGGTGTTTTGTCGACAATGGCGTTGAGCAATGCCTCACGGACTTTCGCATCTTGGAACACCACCGGTTCAT
>CAYOJD010000173.1:0-3640 GCA_964404205.1 uncultured Prolixibacteraceae bacterium | reverse complement strand
GCTTAAAGCATTTGCCAAAGGAAAAGGTACAGGAAACTTCGTTGAAGTAATGGCCTGCGAAGGGGGTTGCATTAGTGGCCCAAGCGCACTGGTCGATCCATCGAAAGGAAAAAGCAGTTACAAACTGGCGCTCGATTCGTTGCAGAAATAACGGTATGGCCCCATCGAAAAACGGAGGTTGATTTTATTCATAAAAAAGTCAATCTCCATTTCATTTTCTGTCATTATATTTATCGGTAAAAAAGTTTCATAATGAGAAGACTAATTGTTTTAATGATGGCAGGATTGGCAGCCTGTTCCTCACCTGAAAAAAAAGAGGTTAAAAGCGACGGGGCACTTTTTGTAACAGAGCAGGTTATCGCTTCGACCATAGACAGTTTGCAAAATAAGTTTGGCAACCCGCAAACTGAATTGATATCAAGGGGAGTGAAACATGCAGCCTCGCTTTGGCGCGGCGAAGATGGTACAACGGCAGATTTTACCACCTTTTGCGTGAATAACTATATTAGTGACGAAAACGAACGCGCCCTTGTTTTCCAAAAATTCTCGAAGAACTTCGAATCAATATTGGGAAACTATAACCGCATTACACTCGACCTTCGCGAAAATGTTGATCTGGACAATGGCCCGTTAACCGAAATCGATAAAATGTTCAGCGCCTACTCCATCAGTTCGCATCTGAGCGATGATCTCTATCAAAACAAGATTGCTTTTATTGTCGCCCTCAATTTTCCCTATTATCCGCTCGAAGAGAAAGAAGCGCTGGGAAAAAACTGGAGCCGTACCGAATGGGCCTATGCGCGTTTGGGCGATATCTTTGTTTCGAGGGTACCGGCCGCGCTGAATCAGGCTTTCTCGGTAGCAGGAGCCGAAGCCGATATTTACATCTCGGAGTACAACATCCACATGGGCAAACTACGTACCGATGACGGAAAACAACTTTTCCCCGACAATATGGTGCTACTGTCGCACTGGAACCTACGCGATGAGATTAAAGCCAACTATGGTGACAAAACGGCAGGACCCGACAAACAGGAGATGGTATACCAGGTAATGTTGCGCATTGTCAATCAAGACATTCCTCAAATCGTTATCAACAACCCCAACGTGGAGTGGAAACCGTATGCCAATCAGGTTTTCGAAGGGGACAAAATGATTGAAGCCCCAGCTGAGCCCGATAACCGTTACCAGCAGATAATCAATAATTTCAAAGCCGCAAAAGCCATCGATGCCTATAATCCCGAATTGAATACATTCATCAAACGGAAGTTCTCGGGCGAAATGGAGATTCCGCAGGAACAGGTCGAAGCTTTGTTCGATCAATATTTGCGTTCGCCCCAGTTGGCACAAATCGGCAAAATCATTGAAAACCGCCTCGGACGTAAACTCCGTCCTTACGATATTTGGTACGATGGATTCAAAGCCCGTAGTGCCATCCCGCAGGAAAAACTGAATGGCCTTACCACACAGCAATATCCAAACCCGGCAGCTTTCGAAGCCGATATGGCCAATATGCTGGTAAAGTTGGGCTGGAACAAAGAGCGGGCCAATTATCTGGCCACTAAAATAACCGTCGACCCGGCACGCGGATCGGGCCATGCCTGGGGTGCCTCGATGAAGGGCGAAAAAGCACATCTGCGCACCCGCATCGCGCCTACCGGAATGGATTATAAAGGATATAACATTGCTGTTCATGAATTTGGCCACAATGTTGAACAGACCATTTCGCTCTATGATGTAGATAATTACAGTATGAACGGCGTACCCAACACCGCTTTTACCGAAGCGCTTGCTTTTATCTTTCAAAGCCGCGACCTCTATCTGCTCGGCTTTACCCAACAAGACCAGCAACAGGAAACACTGAACACCCTCGATTCGGCCTGGTCGCTCATGGAAATCATGGGGGTTGGAATGGTCGATATGAAAGTATGGAAGTGGCTCTATGCCCATCCCGAGGCAACGGCAACCGAACTCAAGAATGCTGTAACGACCATTGCCAAAGAGGTTTGGAATAGCTATTTCGCTCCGGTTTACGGAGTAAACGATCAGCCATTGCTGGCCATCTATTCGCACATGATTTCCAATCCGCTTTACCTTGCCAACTACTCCTATGGTCAGATTATTGAATTCCAACTGGAAGAACATTTGCAGGGAAAATCGTTCCCAAATGAAATCGACCGTATTTTCAGGCAAGGGAGATTAATTCCTCAAATCTGGATGGAAGAAGCCACCGGCAACAAGCTCTCTGTAACACCAATCCTCAATGCCCTTGATAAGGCGCTGCTGACAATGAATGTCAAATAAAGTCTTTAAATGATATGATTTACACAATCACCCTGTAGTATAAAAAATTACAGGGTGATTTTTTATACAGGTCAAATTTTGCTTTCAGCCATCAATTATAAATATCCCAAAAGATACTTTTCCCCCTCCGTCATGCCTAATACACAAACCTATTTTTAATTGGGGCACCTGCGGATCAAGATATAATCCGGACCAAATCAACTCCGCACTAAGTCCGCATTAAGTCCGCATTAACTGCAATTGAAATTGGGGTAAAAGGGGCGCATATAGAGTAGTAACCTCAATCTGATTTAAGGCTGGTTCAACCCAACTATGGTTAAACCCATTTATCATCACAGACAATCATTCAAAAACTAAAGTCCGGGGAATTGTTTCCGATCCTGCTTTTTAAGCGAAGCCATCTTTTTATCACTCAACCGTTTTTCAACCGACTGGCGGGTCGGATTGGTTTTGACTCTTTTTTGGGGAACATGAAGCGCTTTCGCGAGCCATAAATAAAAACGCTCAACCACCTTTTCCTTATTTTTGATTTGCGAACGTTCGCTTTGTGCGACAATAATCAGTTCCCCCTCAGCATTAATCTTATTCGATAATTTACTCAAAATCAATTGTTTTTCATTATCGCTCAACAGTTGCGAGAATTGAATATTGAAACGCAGCTCAACCTTGGTATTTACCTTATTGACATTTTGTCCCCCCGGGCCCCCGCTCCGGGAAGCCAGAAATTGAAATTCTGAAGAAAAATCGCGTTTCAAATCCATCTTTTGGGCCATAGATAATTTCTCTGCTAGCGAAAATAAATCTATTCACGAACAAAAAATAGCAATCGCCAGACAATATTATTATGGCTTACGATTTTATCTTTGCTCAATCGTTAACCGTTAGGCTAATTCGCGATGGTCAAATACCTTTTTGTTGTTCTCTATTTTCTGGTGATGGTGATAATTGGTTTGCGCTCGTCGCGAATGATTCGGACCAGCGAGGATTATTATATTGCCGGCAAAAAGGGTGGGTTATTACTGGTAACCGGCTCGTTACTGGCTACCATCCTCGGAAGTTCGGCCATTCTGGGTACTGCCGATTTGGCGCTAACCCAAGGTTGGGCCGCATCGTGGTTGCTGTTATGTGCCGCAATCGGCCTCTTTGTATTGATTCCAGTTTCGATAAAAATTAACCGACAGGGAAAATACACACTGCCCCAAATGATTGGCGATTTTTATGGGAAAGAGGCCAAAGCACTCTCTTCGTTTATCATTGCTTTTGCCTGGACAGGTGTAATTGCAGCTCAGGTTATCGGAGCGGCACGAATTCTGAACAGCTTTTTCGGACTCGGGTA
>CAYOJD010000172.1:0-3703 GCA_964404205.1 uncultured Prolixibacteraceae bacterium | reverse complement strand
CTTCCAATTTATCGTGATAGGTGATAACAGTAGGTTTTCCAGTGATTGTCTGATAATTGGCCAACTGATCCTGACCTGCAACCGTGAACTTGGTCACTTCCGATTCGTTACGTTTGATTTTCAGGTGAACACCTTCCAATTCGGTGAAGATGGCCAGCTTGCTGTTGATTTTGTATTCGGCACCTAAAACACCTTTATAACCCAGTGATGGTTTACCTGTAATTTTGGTTGTGGATTTGACTTCAGCTGCAGGGTTGGTATTATTAACACCTTCAACATAGGTGGCGCCGCCAAGCGGCAGAACAAAACCAACTTTGGTATAGACACTCCATTTTTTGTCAAATCCAGTACTCATAACAACGTTAGGCGAAACCTGATATTGACGGGTGTACGCATCGGCAGTTTGTACAGCTATAGTTGGGATATTGTAATCGGCAACACGTACTTTGTCGCCGATAAGGTAGGCAAAGTCAAGCTCGACACCCATGTTTTTTGTTAGATAGTAACCTGCTGAAACGCCAACCGGTACCCCGGCACCAAGCGATGCGTAAACCTGTTCCTGCGAGGTGGCTGTAGCAATGCCCTGGTTAAGACCGATATAATACCCTTCTTTTGCAACGCCGATTCCGTAACCGCCACGTACTTTTGCATAAAAATTCTGTGCTGAAGCTGTCTGAAATAAGCTGACAGCAACTAAAATCAAAAACAATACTTTAACTCTTTTCATTCTATTAATAATTAAACTGTTATAAATTCTGCGGAAAGGGCAGAACCGAAAACAGATCACTTCTTCAAACATAAAACTCAGTTGCTTATTTGGTCAACAGAGTGGTCAATCTTCAAGTAATCATCTGCTTTGGTTCGCTTAATCTAACATATTTCGGCGCCGAAGATAGAAACAATTTTGATATATGCAAAATGTAATTAATTGACTGTCAGACTCATAAAATTTTATGTTTGAAAATTCGAAAAAGCAGTAAATAGTGGACTTTCAGAGGGTATTCAATTAAAAAAGCGAAAAACAAAGTTTTCCTTTGCTTCCGCTTTTTAGTCAGATACAATACGTTGAAGATTACTCGAGGTCGAGAATTGGCTTATATTTTGGAACGAGTGATTTCATGATGCTCCATCCTATCAGGTAGGCAACGGCGCAAAAGCAAAAAACGATAAAATAACCGGCAGGTTTACCCTCGAATCCTAAGAAAGTCAAATGTGTTTCTCCGGCAAAAACAAAAAGTTTGCCTGCACCTTTCTGCAAAAGCATCGATCCAATTCCGCCGGCCATGCCGCCAATACCTGTAACCGTTGCAATGGCGTGTTTGGGGAACATATCACCAACGGTCGAAAATATGTTGGCTGACCACGATTGGTGAGCTGCACACCCAAGCCCAATCATTATGACAGGCAACCAGGGCGAAATAGTTCCCAGAGGTTGTGCCAGCAGAACCAGTAATGGGATAAATGCAAAAATCAACATGGCCTTCATTCGGGCAGCATATGGGTTTTGTCCGGTTTTCCTGATGATGATAGATGGTAGCTTTCCACCATAGATCGATAACATTGAAATGGCATAAAGGGTAAAAATAAGGGCTACGCCCAATCCTTCAGAGGTTTTAATGCCAAATTGCGTATTCAGGTAGGATGGTGTCCAAAAGAGAAAGAACCACCAAACACCGTCGGTCATAAATTTGCCTACTGCAAATGACCAGGTTTGTTTATATTGGAAACAATCAATTAGCGACGCTTTCTTTCCCGGCACTGAAGAGGCAGCCTGTTTTTCAGAAGGATCATCCGAATTTCTGTCTGAGAGGATATAATTCAGTTCGCTTTTATTTACATGAGGATTTTCTTCCGGCTTTTTATACATAAAAACCCAAAATGCCATCCAGATAAAACCGAGAACGCCAATGATGATGAAAGACATTTCCCATCCCCAGGCTTTGGCAAGCATCGGAATTGAAAGCGGGGCAACTAAAGCCCCAACAGATGCACCGGCATTGAAGATACTGGTAGCATATGCCCGGTCTTTTTTAGGAAAATATTCGGCTGTAACTTTGATAGCTGCAGGAAAGTTACCTGCCTCACCGATTGCAAGAACAATACGTGCTACTACAAAACTATACATACTGACGGTTGAAATAACAACAGCCACATCTCCGGTGGCTTTCGCCAGTTCAGCTGCACTGGCAAGTCCAACATATTGTTCGGTTACCACCCCGCAGATCGCATGCATGCAGGCACCAACTGACCATACCCCGATTGCCCACAGGAATCCCTTTCTTGTGCCCATCCAGTCGATAAACCTTCCGGCAAACAACATTGAGATGGCATAAACAATTGAAAAAATAGAAGTGATGGTTCCATAGTGGTTTTCATCCCAATGAAATTCAGGCTTGATAAATTCGTCCCAGGTTAAGGACAATACCTGACGGTCGAGATAGTTGATGGTTGTAGCTACAAACAGTAGTGCGACTATTGTCCATCGGTAATTGGTCATTTTCTCGTTGAGGGTTCCTGGCTGCATAGCTGTGGTTTATTAGTTTGTTTATGAGTATGGTTTACCTTAATTTCTGGATTGTTTCAATTGTTTTTCGGCAAATCTGAGTGATATATTCCCAGTTTTTGTTGGTCAGAGCCTCTTTGGGGAAGAGTTGCGATCCCATTCCCACACAGTGTACCCCGGCTTTGAACCATTCGGTCAGGTTGGCTTCGTCGGGCGAGACCCCTCCGGTAGGCATAATGCTTACCCACGGCATTGGGCCTTTCACTGCGGCAACAAAACCCGGACCACCCACCTGCGATGCCGGGAAGATTTTAACCACTTCGGAACCTAGTTCGTGTGCACGGCCAATTTCGGTAACCGAACCGCAACCCGGGCTCCATGCAATTTTTCGCTTGTTGCAGGTGCGGGCAGTCTCTTCGTCAATCAGCGGAGAAACAATAAAATTGGTGCCCAGTTGGATGTAGAGCGCTGCAGTTGGGGCATCGATAACCGAGCCTACTCCTAATATCATTTCGGGAACAGCTTTAACACTCCATTTCGAAAGTTCGCCAAATACTTCGTGGGCAAAATCACCACGATTGGTAAATTCGAAAACCCGTACACCTCCTTCGTAACAGGCTTTAATAACCTCTTTGCATACTTCAGTGTCGGGATGGTAGAAAACGGGTACCATACCGGTTTCTTTCATTTTTATTGCGACGTCTATTCTTGAAAAGCGTGCCATTTTTTTTGACTTTAAATCTTAATTAATAGGTTCTTTAATGATAACAAAACACATATTCTGATGCAGTTTTAAATTTCTCCAGGTTTACATTACCCCCATTTCTTATTTTTGGGAATAGCCGGATATTATCTCGAAACTCTTCCTGAAGCATCGCCCTCCATCAGTTTTACCACCTCATCAACAGTTACCTGATTGTAATCGCCGTAAATAGTATGTTTAAGGCATGAAGCAGCAACAGCAAAGTTCAATGCTTTCTGATCGTCGTCGGGCCAGGTGATTAACCCGTAAATAAGCCCACCCATAAATGAGTCGCCACCACCTACGCGATCGATAATATGGGTAATTTGATATTCAGGAGCCTGCCAAAGTTTTTGTCCATCCCACAGAACGCCCGACCAACTGTTATGGCTGGCGCTGATAGAGCCACGCAATGTTGTAATGACTTTTTTGACGTTCGGAAAGCGGCTCATTATTTG
>CAYOJD010000171.1:0-3719 GCA_964404205.1 uncultured Prolixibacteraceae bacterium | reverse complement strand
AACTGCTTCAGGTAATCGGTCATTTCGTCAACTTGCGAGAACCCATTCAGATACAAAGTAGAACAAATCTGGCCTACTTTTGCCCCGGCAAGGAGTTGTTTGACCAGCGATTCGCCATCGTGGATACCGGTCGATGCGGCAATGTCAATATTTTTAACCTTTCCGGATACGATACCAACCCAACGCAACGACTGGCGAATATCGGCAGGCGAACTGTAAATGCCGGCCGATGTGAATGTCAGGTTCTCGACATCAATATCCGGTTCATAATAGCGGTTGAACATGACGACCCCGGCAGCCCCGTTGGCGTATAGTTTGTCGACAAAACCTACCAGATTGGTGAAGTTATTGCTGATTTTCATTGCTATCGGAATTTTTACCGCTTTTTTAACCTCGGTAAGGATGTCGAGATATCGATATTCAATATCGTTCGATGAGGCTTTTCTGTCCGTAGGTATGATAAAGGCATTGATTTCGATGGCATCAGCACCGGCAGCTTTCAGCTCTTTGGCAAAAGAGACCCATTCTTCGCCCGAAACACAGTTTACACTGGCAATAATAGGAATCGAAACCTGCTGTTTTACTTCACGCAGAAAATCGAGATATTTTTGTACTGAATTGTCTCTGATGTAGTTGGAGATATAGTCGCCGGCCTCAGGGTAATTGTTGTACTGAGTTTCTTTGTCGATGACAAAACTTACTTCGTTGTTGATTTGCTCTTCGAAAAGCGACTTTAAAACGATGGCCCCAACTCCTTTTTTCTCGAGTTGTAGAATTTTGTCCAACGAGTTGGTCAAACCTGAACTGGCAACGACAATTGGGTTTTTCAGGGTCAAACCCATATAAGTTGTTTGAAGATTTGGCATATAATTGTCTGTTAAATAATTGCTGGTTAATTTATTATTGATAAATTCTTGATCCAAAGATGCTGCTCCCAATCCGCACCATTGTACTCCCTTTTGCCACGGCTATCGGATAGTCGTCCGACATGCCCATTGAAATTTCCCGAAAGTTATCATTTTCGGGAAAGAATCTGGCTTTAAGATCCCTAAATATCTGAAAAAGGATATCAAATTCATTGGCTATTCGACCAGTGTCATCGGTAAAAGTTGCCATTCCCATTACTCCTGCGATTTGGATATTCTGCATCGATTTAAATTCATCAGATGTGAGCATCTTCTCCGCATTGTCGAGTGAGAGGCCGAATTTACTATCTTCCTGAGCAATGTGAAATTGTAAAAGACATGATATGACCCGATTGCATCTGCCTGCTTCTCCATTTATTGTTTTAAGCAGCTTCATGCTGTCAACCGAGTGTATCAGCGATACAAACGGGGCAATAAATTTTACTTTATTGGTTTGCAGATGGCCAATAAAATGCCATTCGATCTCTTTTGGGAGCCTTTCGTATTTTGCCGACATTTCCTGTACCTTGTTCTCTCCAAAGCACAATTGGCCTGCATTAAATGCTTCTAAAATAGCTGACTCTGGCTTTGTTTTTGAAACAGCTATTAATTTGACATTTTCGGGAAGCGTGTTTTTGATGCGAAGTAAGTTATCGGCAATCGACATTTCATACATTTTTCTCCAAAAATAGCAAAACCATCCAAATCTCGAAGTGATGAGACGCAGCTGTAAATAATCGGTTGCTGTAAAACTGAATCATCCCTCAATTTTTTTAACTTTACCGCCCGTAAAGTCAACATAAATGATGAGATATTGCTTACTTATCCTGCTGGTTAGCACCCTTTTTCTGTCGGCCGGTGCCCAGAACAAGTTCGATAAAGAATTTTATATCGGAGCCAAAGGTGGTGTAACTTTCTCTCAGGTACGCTTTTATCCAAATGTTGAACAGCATGTTTTTCAGGGAAAGAGTGCCGGATTGATGTTGAGGATGATTTCGGAACCGCATATCGGTATTCAGATGGAATTTAACTATATGCAAAAGGGTTGGCAGGAAAAACCATTTGCCGAAACCTCGCCCGATTATTATTATCATTCGCTCACCTATTTCGAAGTTCCGGTGATGACCCATGTCAATTTGGGTAAAAGGGCTGTACGCTTTACCCTAAATCTGGGGCCTTCGGTTGCTTTTCTGGTTGACGACGAGCAGGGTGTCAAGCCTTCAGGTACTTATCCCGATGAGAGTGTTACTTCCGGTGAACAATATTGGAACGAACCTATCAAGTCGAAGTTTGATTTCCTGTTTACAGGCGGTTTGGGTATGGAGGTCAGGATGAAGAAGGCTGGTATTTTGGCGCTCGAGGGACGTATTTATTACTCGCTTCCCAATCTTTTCGATTCAGACCTTTACAGATACAAATCGTCGCAAAGCAACGGGGCACTGGTCACACTGGCCTACCTATTCCGGCTCGACCGTAAAAAATAGTCGTGAACACTTTTTCATGGTTCGCTGCCTTTTTCCTACTTTTGCAATTCAGTTTATGTAATATTGTGCTGATTAAAATATTGATTCAGAATTATATAAAATTTACAATACACAATGGAAATCCCAAGTAAGTATAACCCGGTGGAGGTTGAGGATAAATGGTATAAATATTGGATGGACAAAGGCTTTTTCCATTCTGAACCCGACGAACGCGAGCCTTATACAGTTGTAATTCCTCCGCCAAATGTGACGGGTGTGCTGCACATGGGGCATATGCTGAACAATACGATTCAGGATATTCTGGTACGACGTGCGCGTATGCTGGGCAAAAATGCCTGCTGGGTTCCCGGTACCGACCATGCGTCGATTGCTACCGAAGCCAAAGTGGTTGATAAATTGCGCAAAGAGGGAATTACCAAAGATAACCTCACCCGTGAACAGTTTCTTGAACATGCCTGGGAGTGGACCCACAAGCATGGAGGAATCATTCTCGAGCAGTTAAAAAAGTTGGGTGCTTCGTGCGACTGGGAACGTACCTGCTTCACAATGGACGAAGATCGTTCATCGTCGGTGATCAAAGTATTCGTTGACCTGTATAACAAAGGTTTAATTTATCGTGGAGTACGGATGGTCAACTGGGATCCGGCAGCCAAAACCGCCCTTTCAGACGAGGAGGTGATTTACAAGGAAGAGAAATCGAAATTATATTACGTCAGATATCAGATTGAAGATTCTGTTGACCAGTATGTTACAGTAGCTACCACCCGTCCAGAGACGATTTTGGGTGATACAGCCGTTTGTGTAAACCCCAAGGACGACCGTTTCCGTCATCTGGCCGGCAAACGTGTGTTGGTTCCGTTGGTCAATCGTTCTATTCCTGTTATTCAGGACGAATATGTCGACATGGAATTTGGTACCGGATGCCTGAAAATTACACCAGCGCACGATGCCAACGACTATGAAATAGGCCTGCGGCACAACCTCGAAGTGATTGACACATTTAATGATGACGGTACACTGAGCAAACAGGCTCAGTTGCTGGTAGGTGCCGATCGTTTCGAAGCACGTAAACAGATTGTTCCGATGCTCGAAGCAGCCGGGAACCTGGTAAAGGTCGAAGATTACAACAACAAGGTAGGCTATTCCGAGCGTACTGATGTGGTTATTGAACCCAAGCTTTCGGCACAATGGTTTTTGAGAATGACCGAGCTGTCAAAACCTGCACTGGAAGCGGTCGAATCGGATGAAATCAAGTTTTATCCTTCCAAATTTAAGAACCTCTATCGCCACTGGATGGAGAATATCAAAGATTGGTGCATCTCACGTCAGT
>CAYOJD010000170.1:0-3721 GCA_964404205.1 uncultured Prolixibacteraceae bacterium | reverse complement strand
GTTTAACAGATTATTAATACATATCAAGAAATCAAAACAGGCTGCCAGAATAAATAATAATTACATTTGCACACAATCCGTGTACGAACACGGTTGAATATTTAATGCTATAAAAATGAAATTAAACCGTAAAACTGCTCCGCAAACGCAAACTTACCCAACCCGTATCCTTCAGTTTGGCGAAGGCAATTTTTTACGTGCTTTTGCCGATTGGATGGTCAACAAAATGAACCATGAAATTGGCTTCAATACCGGAATCGATGTAGTACAGCCGCTGCCTTCAGGAATGGCCCCGATGCTGAACGAACAGGATGGTTTATTCCACGTTTATCTGAAAGGGATAAAGAATGGTCAGCCGGTAAAAGAATTTTCGTTAATCGATTGTATCAACACGGGTATCGATCCCTACACCGAATTCGGGAAATACAAACAGTCGTACCTGAACCCCGAACTACGGTTTGTTATCTCGAATACCACCGAAGCAGGCATTGTGATGAACGAAACCGACCGGTTGGATATGGCACCGCCCCGCTCCTTCCCAGCCAAGGTAGCAGCCTTGCTGTACGACAGGTTTATTGCATTCGACGGAGCTCACGACAAGGGGTTAATCTTTTTTGCTTGCGAACTGATTGATCGGAACGGCGATATGTTGAAAAAACATGTGTTGCAACATGCCATGAACCAGAATCTTGGCGAAGCGTTTATCAGTTGGACCAACCAGTCGTGCGCCTTCTGCAATACGCTGGTCGACCGCATTGTTCCTGGTTTTCCAAAGGAAGAGATCAAAGAAATACAGCAAGAACTGGGCTACGAAGACAATCTTGTGGTGGTAGGCGAATACTTTCATTTTTGGGTTATCGAAGCGCCCGAATGGGTACAAAAAGAATTTCCCGCCGAAAAAGCAGGCCTCGATGTGAAATTTGTAAAAGATATGACCTGCTACCGCGAACAGAAAGTTGCGGTACTGAATGGTTGCCACACCGGCAGTTATGCCGTTTCGTACCTGAGCGGCCTGGAAACGGTGCGCGAAGCATTTGAACATCTCGAAGTAGGCAATTTTATGAAAGAGATGGTTTACGACGAAGTACTTCCGGTGCTCGATGGCAGCGAGAAAGAGCTTACATCGTTTGCCCACAAGATTTTAGAGCGCTTCAAGAATCCTTACATCCGCCACCTGTGGCAAAGCATAGCGTTGAATGCCATGTCGAAATGGGAAACCCGCAATTTGCCAACCCTGTTGAACTATTACGAAACACACCAAATGCTGCCACAAAAACTGGTCTTTTCGCTGGCGGCCATGATTGCCTATTTCAAAGGTGAAGCCAACGGAAAAACCTACAAGCTTCAGGACGACCAGTGGATTCTCGACTTCTATGAGCAGGCCTGGAGCGAATGCGACGGACGGCCCATCTCCATTCAGCAACTGGTAGAAAAGGTGTTAAGCCTCGATAAAATATGGAAACGCAACTTGAACGAGGTGCCCAATCTCACCATCTCGGTTACCTGTTACCTTTTCCTGATCGAACAGGTAGGCATGAAAAAAGCGGTGAAAGCTGTTCTGAGTGAAAATAATCCGTTAATGAAAATTGGTTAACTTTCGGATTGACGATTGAATGTGGTTAACAGAGTGCGTCAACAAGCATCCATTTCCACGCAAATAAAGATTAGCTATGGGAAAATTTATCCAACTGAACCCCAACGACAATGTGGCGGTTTGTCTTGAAACCATACCAAAAGAGAATACAATAACCTTTCGGGAGCAGGAAATAACCCTGACTGACGATATCCCGGTAGGCCATAAAGTGGCGCTGAACGATATCGAAACCGGGGCCAATGTCATCAAATATGGTGCACCCATTGGCCATGCCATTGTTCCGATTCGGAAAGGCAGCCATGTGCACACCCACAATTTGAAAACCAATCTGGCGGGGACCATCGCCTATTCGTTCAATCAAAAACTGAATGAAGCAAGATACACCAAACGCGATATTACCTTTAGCGGTTACCGTAGGGGCAATGGCAACGCCGGTATCCGCAACGAAATTTGGGTGGTGCCTACGGTAGGTTGTGTTAACGGACAGGCGCAACAGATTATCAACCGGTTTCAGAAAGAGGTTCATCCCGTGAATGTGGATGCCATCGAGGTTTTCAAACACAATTATGGCTGCTCGCAACTGGGTGACGACCATGTGAATACACAAAAAGCATTGGCCCAAATCATCAACCATCCCAATGCCGGCGGGGTTTTGGTACTTGGGTTAGGGTGCGAAAACAACCAAATTGCCCACTTGAAAAAGTTTATTGGCCCTTACGATGCCAACAGGGTTAAATTTCTGGTGGCGCAGGAGGTGGAAGATGAGATTGAAGCAGGAGTCGAATTGCTGAAAGCGGTTTACGAAGTGATGAAAAACGATAGCCGCGAACCAATTCCGCTTTCAGAACTGAAAGTAGGGTTGAAATGTGGTGGTTCCGATGGTTTCTCGGGCATTACGGCCAATCCGCTGATAGGCGCTTTTTCCGATTTTCTGATTGCCCAGGGAGGTACTACGGTACTGACCGAGGTACCTGAAATGTTTGGTGCCGAGACGATACTGATGGAAAGGGCTAAAAACAGTGCTGTTTTCAATAAAACAGTTAGCCTTATCAATGATTTCAAGGATTACTACATGCAGCACAACCTTCCGGTGTACGAAAACCCGTCGCCGGGAAATAAAGAGGGGGGTATTTCGACCCTCGAAGACAAGTCGCTGGGCTGTACCCAGAAAGGGGGTACGGCAACCGTTGTCGATGTATTGCAATATGCCGAACCCATTACCGCCAATGGATTGAACCTGTTATCGGCACCCGGAAACGATTTGGTGGCCGCCTCGGCCCTGGGTTTCAGCGGATGTCAGTTAGTCCTCTTCACAACCGGCCGCGGCACCCCGTTTGGCAGCTTTGTTCCTACCATGAAAATATCGACCAACACCGCCCTCTTCCAAAAGAAACGAAACTGGATAGACTTTAATGCCGGTGCGCTGCTCGAAGGAAAAACAATGGAAGAGCTGCTCGAAGAGTTTATCCAATATCTTTTGGAAGTGGCAAATGGCAAGAAGTTGAATCACGAAGAGAGCGGCTTCAGGGAGATGGCAATATTTAAAACCGGGGTAACGTTGTAAAATAAAAGTTTCGTTCCGTTTGTTGCTTCCCCGATTCATCTCATTTTGTCGAAGAAAAAAGAAGGGCTACTTATTCCTTTTGAGTAATGGTCACGCTGTCGAAATAATCTCCCGCTTCAAGTTCGACAATTATTGTCCGTTTCATATTATGATGATTTTCAGCAGACTTAATAAAGAGCGTATTTTTGTCGCGACGTTCGACCAATAGATCTTCACAGATAATTTGATAGTTTTCCGATTCGGGACCAACCTCCGGGAAGTGGTAAAAATGGGTTTCGTTTATCGAAATTTGGGTAACCCACCACCAATCGCCACCGGTTTTTATGGTGACAGAGTCGCCGTCAGCATTAAAATCAACCGATTTCTTTGATAGCTTTATAATATCGTCCCAGTCGCCCTCTTTCGCCTGTTTTGTACATGACACAAAGAGCATCAGTAAAAACGATACCCCCAATAAAAAGTATTTCATAAGTTCAAAATTTAACCATAACCATTATCATCGGCATCAACTGTAACCGGATTAACATCTTTGTGAACAAATCCGCATCAGGAGACAAATACCC
>CAYOJD010000169.1:2312-3728 GCA_964404205.1 uncultured Prolixibacteraceae bacterium | reverse complement strand
ATGGGATAGTGCAGCCGGGATTGGCTACCGAAACCAGGTTTAAAGTCTGATTGGCGGTTGCTCCTGTTACCGTAATGGTAGCCGTTCCCCCCGTTAGCGTGGTGGCGACATTGGCCCCGCCATTTATATTGTAAGTAACCGTTGCGTCTGCAGTACCGTTTAAAATAAACTGTACATTGTCGCCTGCACAAACCGGACTATTATTCGACGCTACAGCAGCGGCCGGCTCCGGTAAAACCACCACGGTAACCGAATTGTAATTCTCGTATGAAGTATAACATTCGACCAATGCAGCGCACCGCACGATATCGCCATTCACCGGAGTATACGTATAGGTGGCACCGGTCTCTCCTGCAATGTACGTTCCATTGACATACCAGCGGTACGATGAAGCATTGTCGGGCGTAGCACTATAGGTAACAGGTGTCCCTTCACAAACCGGGTTCTTCGATGGCGTTACATTGGTTGTTATCGCTCCCGACGAGGTAATCGTTACCGATATGGGATACGATACACTGATACATGCAATTGGCGAATTGGTCTGCACCGTCAGCTCACCATAGTAGGTGCCTGTCGGAATACCCCATCCCCCGTTGGGGATTATCATGGTCAACGAACCCGGTGTTATGGCATAGTTCGAGATGTCGGTAAAACCTTTTGCCTCGGCAGCTGAATCATAGTTAATGCTATAGTTGGTCGGACTACCGGTCGTGGCCGAATAAGGAATCTGTGCCGTACCCGTATTCACACAGATGGATGGCATGGTGCCCAGCGTAATGGTTGGAGTTTCCACGACAGCGACTGACACATGAGCACAAAGTGCCGATACACAACCTGTTGCCATATTGCGCGTACGGGCATAATAGGTTGTGGTAACGGCCGGAGTTACTGTGATTGAATTGCCTGTCCCTATCAATGTGCCTCCGCAACTCCCGGTATACCAGTCGGTCGTTAATCCTGCTCCCGGAGCATTCACCAAAAGGGCAACAGCAGTTCCACTGCAAACAGGCGATGCGTCAACTGCAATGCCGGTTGGAGTGGCAGGAGAGGCATTGACATTGATTGTCCCTCCGATAGTGGCTGCTGTACAAGGAGCAGTGTGTCCACTCGTTGTGATGGTATAAGTGCCGCTTGCTGTTGGCGTACCACTAATGGTCACCGTTTTATTCGTTGTATTCACATTGGAGGTTAAACCAGATGGTAATCCGCTTACAGAAGCATTGGTTGCACTTCCAGCAAAGGTGTAAATCGTTGTGGCAATGGCACTGCCCGAACAGACTGTCTGATTCTGCGCGCCATTGGTAAGTATTATTGTCGATGTTAAATTATTGGTTAATACCACATCGTCGGTCGATGCCGTGCAGGTACCATTGCTGATGCTCCAGCGAAGCGTGGCACTGCTGCCGGCCGGAATAC
>CAYOJD010000169.1:0-2212 GCA_964404205.1 uncultured Prolixibacteraceae bacterium | reverse complement strand
CCCCGGTGCCAATTGTGGGGGCATTGCCCGACAACGTAAAAGTTCCACTATTGCAGTTCGACTGGTCGCTACCCGCATTCGAAGTCGTTGGCAAGGCATAATTGGTTAATACCACATCGTCGGTCGATGCCGTACAGGTACCATTGCTGATGCTCCAGCGAAGCGTGGCACTGCTGCCGGCCGGAATACCCGTTACCGTTGATGTACGCGATGATGGGGTCGTTATCGTTGCCGTTCCCGAAACCAAACTCCATGCCCCGGTGCCAATTGTGGGGGCATTGCCCGACAACGTAAAAGTTCCACTATTGCAATTCGACTGGTCGCTACCCGCATTCGAAGTCGTTGGCAAGGCATAAACTGTAAATAGTACTGAATTCGAGCGAGTAGAACATCCATTCGATGTTACCAGACAGCTTACGTTGTAGCCGGTCCACGAAACATCGGCAGCCAATACCTGTAAATTATTGGTTGTAGCCCCGGCAATCACTCCTGCAGTGTTGGGAATAGACTGCCAGTTTGTAGGATCCGATGGTATTGAATATTGCCATTGATAGGTGGGCGACGAGGCCGATGTCGCTACAGAAAAACTGCCTGAGCCACCCGCACACAAGGTAAGCGCAGCGGGGTGCGATGAGATGGAAGGTGATGGATTCACCACTACAACCCACTCGCCTGTTGATTGTGTAAAAGAGGTATTACAATATCCATCTTTTACCCAGCGGGTATACGTTGTAGTTGTTGATATACCTGAAGGTGGATCGTATGTAGCCGTATTGCTCGACGCGATATCCACTCCATTGGCCTGCCATTTATAGGTAATATTACCATCGCCACCAGTTGCATCAGTGCCTCCGCTAATAATTGAAGGATTGCTCCCGGAACAAAGGGTCTCACCCGTGCTGGGTATAGTTCCCAAAGAAAAATCTGGATAGACTGTGACCGGAACCTCATTCGAGACGATCGGAGCACCACACGTTGGCGTAGATGTGCAAACCAGAAACCAACTTCCTGTTCCCAAGTCAATGGCCGTAGGCGTATAAGTTGCTGCGGTTTCACCAGTTATGGCTGTTATTGCCCCTCCCGAAACCAACCGCTTTCCCCACTGCCGCGCGGTTATCGGCCCACCTCCAGTCTCCGTAACCGCAACAGCACTTCCAGTTCCATTATGGCAAATGGTCTGATTACTCGAGGGAGAGAGAGAAACGGCAGAAAGATTGGGATAAAGATTGGTAACAGTAAAACTCTTGGAAAGTGAATAACAGGTATTCGATACTGTAACCTCATATGTTCCTGGATTTAATCCGCTAATATCTTTTGTTGTAGCCGTGAATAAAGGGTCACCACTTTTACGCCATAAATAATTGTAAATATTAACCCAAACAGGTGTATTGACAAACGAACCATTATTATTAACGCTATATGGTACAGGCGTAACTGTTTCACCTGAAGCTTCATCAAGGTTATAACCTGCAATAAGCCCACTCTCGGTTCCGATATACGTATAATATCCCGATGCCAGATTGGCAATCTCTGTCGCACTTAAAGGACGGTTCCAGAAGCCCGTTTTCAAAATGGGGCCAGTTAGCGAACCTCCGCTTTCATCCCAAACACCTCCTCCGATCTTGGCAGAATATGCCGATGACCCATAATTTGTTGTTGTTGTTCCACCAGGGCTGCCAACCGCAACACCATCCATATAAATGGTAATATTTGTCCCGTTACCAACTGCGGCAATATGGTGCCAGTTGCCATCGTTTGGATAATTGGTGGATGATATGTTTACAGACCCACCACCAGCTGTCCAGCATTGTATCGAATTTGCATCATAAAAACCAAATTCAATGGCATCATTCTGTCCAAATAGACTGCCAACGCGGTCGCCGGTAATATCGGCCAGATCAATATTAATCCAGCCTTCAAGGGTGAAACCCGACAAATTGTTTAGAAAAGGTGTATTGAGATCAATAAAACTTCCGCTGGTATTGTCAAAACCCACACCCGCTTCAATTCCTTCGTCCAGATCGATTGCCCCGTCAGCGGACGATGGACAAGTTGCGTTTGTAACAGAACCACTAAAGTCAGGAACAGGAGAACTGACAGTTATATAACCAGTTGTGTTGGCAAAATAAGTTTGATTTTTATTCACAGGAGGTGTACCGGGACCATACCCCCAGGTACCACACGAATTAGCTCCGCCCAATGTTAACGAACC
>CAYOJD010000168.1:0-3833 GCA_964404205.1 uncultured Prolixibacteraceae bacterium | reverse complement strand
ATTGTAGACCGATGAAGTATGCTCAACGCGGGCTCCCAAAATCAGGTTCATTTTTTCGTTGTACTGATAGTCGTAGCGCAGATAGGCAGAAACAATATCCTCTTCGGCATCGAAATCGCCAACATTGATCTCTTCATTCACCTCGCCTGAGAAATCGCTGCCCTTCAAATTAATACGACCGAGCCATTTTTTGTCGGGGAATAGTCCGAGCGAGTAAGGGCCAGCCAGAAAGTTATCGCGGGTCATATCAATCAGGTTAGCCGACAACTGGCTATAGAAAATATCCTCATCTTCAGGCGAATAATCAACCTGGTCTTCGTTGTTCATTTTGCTTTTTCCTTTATATTTGGCTCCAAATTTCAGTGCATGACTGTTTGTGCCGGTAACCAGTGGAAGCGAAAAGTTGAGCGAGAAGGTCATATCCTCGTCGTCGGTAAACTGGTACATCTGATACAGTTCTTTAAAAGAGAAGTTATCCCAGTCGTTAATATCCTTATTGAAGTTACCCACCTGCGGTTCTCGCGTATTGGTTAGATTTTGTGTAAATTCGGTTTTCTTGGCGCGGTAGGTTATATAACGTTCGTAGGGGCGCTCTTCGCTGGCTTTGGCATACGATGCACGCCAGTCGATACCCAAAATACCGAAATGGTGTTCGCCGTTCAGGGTAAAATCCTGTACTTTTTGATCTTCCAGTCGACCCCATTTATTTTGTTCGGGCCCAAATTTGACCTGACGGCGTGTTTCTGCAATATAGCCATCCTCGGTCTCTTCAATATCCTTGAGTTCGAAACGGTAACGGTTTTCCCAATCCTTCCGGCGGTTGTACATTAAATTGGCCCCCAATTTATGGTTGGCATTAATGATATAGTCCAGTGCCAACGAGTAGCTCTGCCGCTCGCGCTGGACAAAGTACTGACGGTTCTGGAAATTAATCATATAGGTTTTACCGGCATCGTTGGTTTCCCATTCAGCCTCCATATTATCGGACCCCATTGGGTTATTGTTGTAGGATATAGCAGCAACAAAACCAAGTTTTTGGTTAAACAATCGGTCGCCGTAGCTTACGCCAAAGTTCCAGGTTGGTTTTTCGGAAATAAGGTTCCAGCCCGAACCGGCAGTTGCTGTAATGCGCCGCTGTGCCGGTTGGTTTTTGGTAATCAGGTTTACCGATCCGCCAATGGCATCGGCATCCATTTCAGGCATCACCACTTTGTTCACTTCAATACTTTGAATCATATCGGAAGGAATAAGGTCGAGCTGTACCGAACGCATCTCGGCTTCAGCCGACGGCAAACGCTCTCCGTTAACGGTGACTGCACTTAAATCGGGTGATGTGCCACGAATATGGCCAAATCGGGCCTCACCCTGGTCGTACTGCACATTGATTCCGGGGATACGTTTCAACGCATCGCCGATATTTGAGTCGGGAAATTTCGATACCTGATCGGACGAGATAACATTAGACACGTTCACATTGGCCCGCTGTTTAGCAATGGCTTTGGCCTGGGCATTAACGCCGGTAACCACCACTTCGCCAAGAGCGATTCCCTCTTTCAATTTAAAATTAATCATCTCAGTTACATTGTCTCTCAGGCTTACCTCAGTTGATTCCGTTTCAAAACCGATATATGAGACGACAACGGTATAGTTTCCCGATGACAACCCGCTAATGCGAAAAAAGCCATTCACATCGGTCGTCACACCAAATTCAATTGGCTTGATGATAATGGTAGCACCGGGTAGAACATATCCCTTTTCGTCGGTTACCCGCCCCGTAACAGCACCTTTGCCGGCTGCCACAGGTATCTCATCGGCATGTACCGATATACTACAAAAAATGAGTAAAAACAGATAAAGCAATCCTTTCAAACTTTTCATAACAGATTGTTGTATTGATTAAATTATAACAATCGCAAAGCTACGGGAGCGGTGAAACAGGTGGGTTAAACAATGGATACAATACTGGTACAATGTTGTTGCGGATGTTATATAACGGCTACAAATAGATTACACTGCGGATGAATTACGAACAGTGAAATGAAAAAAAAGGCATTTTTTTCGCTGTGTGACCAAAGTTACAGACCAGCTTGCGGTGTTGGTGTTTCTTTGCATTATTAAAAAAAGAAATGAAAGACTTTTTCAAACAACATAAAGTAAAGATTATCTCTCTCGGGCTTGGAGCGGTGGCCGGATTTCTCTACTGGAGATTTATCGGCTGCGCTTCCGGCACCTGTCCAATTACCTCGAAATTGTATACGAGCAGCGCCTACGGGATGTTGTTTGGCTGGCTTTTCAGCGACTTCTTTACAAACAAATCGAAAGTGAATACACCCAAAAGTGAAAATGAATAAATTATATATCAGCATTATAACCGCAATATTTGCTACCATTGCGATGTCGTGCAGCGGAAACGGCAAACCGGCAGAAAATAAAAGCAGCAATGGAAACGAAATCGTAATTATCGATAATATGAGCAACTTCAATGAAATCATTAACGGGAATACTCCGGTTCTGGTCGACTTTTATGCCGACTGGTGTGCCCCGTGCCGAATGATGGCACCGATTCTTCAACAGGTTGCCAAAGAGATGGACGGCAAAGTAAAAATCGTCAAAGTGAATGTGGACAAAAATAGCGATGCTGCCCGTAAGTATATGATTCGAAGCATTCCTACCATGATCCTCTTCAAAAAAGGAGAGGTAAAATGGCAAGGTGTCGGGGTGATGCAAGCCGACCAGATAAAGTCGATTATTGAACAAAAGAGCTAAGTTCGATTAAGATATAGTTTTGATTGTAAAGTTTGTTAGTTAGTTTTTGGTTTGGAAGTTTATGAGAGAAAAAAGCCGCAATGATGCGGCTTTTTTTGTTTTAGTGGTAAAAATTATCATGTAAGCCATATTGGAGAACCTGCCAACATAAAACAAAATAATAATCGAGTTATACAAACCTGTTTGTCTGGCATATTATTTCTTATAAACAGAAAAAGAAGAACACATAAAATAAAAGTAATATTATAATATCCTAATATACTTCTCATCGGCCACTGATTAATTGCAAAAATAACAGTAAGAATTGTCTGAGCAATAAGAAATAAAGTAACTATGTTTACCCTTGAATTCTTATTATTGAAAAGTTCCACAATTGAAACGGCCAAATAATAGGCTATGAAAAAAAATAAAACAATAGATGAAATTGCAGGAATAAACCGAAAGGTAGAAATGCCGATAAATGAAAAGATAAAACCAGAATAAAATATTATGCGTTCAGTCTTATTATTGAAAGTCGTAAAATTATTTTTTATCATAATTATATGATTTAAAAAAGTTCATCAATCGCACAATCTACTAAATAAGCACCAAAACACATTGGCCAATCTGCTATACAAAGAATCTGTTCTACAATCCCAGAATCTTCAAGACTTTGAAGTTTTCCCGTCCAACATGTAAGATATTTCTTAAGCCCTGATGAATTCATTTGGTAATCGCAAAATGTAGCATATCGTAATAATGAAGACGATTTTAATAAAAAAGCTTTATCAACATTAGACAATGTCTCACTTTCAACAATATAATTCTCCATTAATATTGATTTTGGAACAGCTATTTCATAGTTGTTATCAACATACAGTTTAACGAAAACAGACAAAATCTGCCCACAAAAAATCTTATTAATGCCTACTGTATCTATTTTAATATAATCTTTCGGTAAGAATCTAATAAATGACATCTCCTCAATAAGGATTTCCGAACTTTTTGTGCTTTCTTTGTTAAATTCATATTCATTTAATGCACTATTGAATGCATTATAAAACGCTTCTCCATAGACATCATAATAG
>CAYOJD010000167.1:0-4026 GCA_964404205.1 uncultured Prolixibacteraceae bacterium | reverse complement strand
CACAAAATTAACTCCCCCTTAGTAAAGGGGGGCAGGGGGGATTTTAAAAAAGCATTGCGTGATGCTATTATATATCGCTTTTGTTATCGCACATTTTTTAATTGCAGAATCATCATATATAATTAATCGTGCGACAGCAATAAGCAAAAATCAGTATTTACAAGCCTCCACTTTTCATTTGGGAAAGCTTTGGGAGTTGTCCCATGCCTCTACTTTTTTGTTTAGGGAAGGAAATTGAATAGTCCACGGTTCAATTTATTGTATGTTTTAACCAACAGTTTTCAAAAAAGAAAGAGGCCGCCAAAATTGGCAGCCTCTTCTACTCAAAAATGTGCTTTTCACTCTATTTTAAGGCATTCGAATAAAGTTCCGATGCTCTTTCCCAATTCACAACATTCCAGTAATTATCGATATAGTCGCCACGTTTATTTTGATACTTCAGATAGTAAGCATGTTCCCACACATCGATAGAGAGAACGGGTGTTCCCTTTATGTCGGCAACCGGCATCAGCGGATTGTCCTGGTTCGGTGTTGAACTGATAACCAATTTTCCGTCGGCCACCACCAGCCAAGCCCATCCCGAACCGAAACGGCCAAGGGCGGCTTTCTTAAACTCTTCCTTGAATTTGGCCACATCGCCCCATGTTGCTTTAATGGCATCGCCAAGCGCTCCGGCCGGTTCGCCGCCTCCGTTGGGCGACATGCCCAGCCAGAAGAAGTTGTGGTTCCATGTACCGCCTCCGTTGTTGCGTACTGCCGCCGGAGTGTTTGCCTGTATGGCTTTTTGCAGTTCGTCGATTGTCAGTTTGGCCAGTTCGGTACCGGTAACTGCTTTGTTCAGGTTATCGACATATGCTTTGTGGTGTTTCGAGTAGTGAATCTCCATGGTAGCCTGGTCGATGTAAGGTTCAAGCTGGCCATATTGATAAGGTAATGCCACTTGCGAAAATTGTCCGAACGAGGTGAAGGCCGAAACCATCAATACGAGTAATAATGCTTGCAATTTCATTTGTCTATTTTTGTTTTTAAATATTTACATTTATGATGGTTATAACGGAAAAGGAGTGGTTTTTGTTCCCATTTTTCGCCATTTTCTTTTGGGCCCAAACCGAAAGGCTGTTGTTCGGCCTCCGCAATTTTCTGTTACATTTGTCGAATCGATTATTTTGCATATGATTACAGACGCGCGTTTATCGGGTATTTTACTTCACCCTTCATCGTTGCCCAGTCGTTACGGAATTGGTTCGTTGGGGCCCGAAGCTTACCAGTTTATCGATTGGTTAGTCAGTTGCGGGCAAAAAGTATGGCAGTTGCTGCCGCTTGGGCCAACCGATTGGAGCCACTCGCCTTATCAGTGTTATTCGGCTTTTGCCGGAAACCCCGATTTGATAAGTCTCGACCTGTTGGTTGAAGATGGTTTGCTGGCCAATGGTGATTTGTCGACGCTCAAACCGGTTTCGGGGTCAAAAATCAACTTCAAAAGAGTGGAAGCATTACGCCAGCCTTTGCTGAAAAAAGCTTTTGGGCGTTTTACGGAATTGCATATTACCGATGGGCACGATTATCAGTTTTTTTGGAATATCCACAGCTGGTGGCTCGAATCGTGGTCGCTGTTCTATGCCTGTCGTGCCAATATTGTTGCCAAAGATTGGAGCGAATGGGACGAGGGACTCAAGCATCGCGAAGCGGCCACACTCGAAAAGTACTATTTCGAATACAAAACGGATGTCGATTATCAGCGCTTTCTTCAATTTATCTTCTTCAAGCAGTGGTTTGCCCTGAAAAATTATGCCAATGCCAGGGAGGTAAAAATTTTTGGCGATATACCGCTTTATGTCTCGTACGACAGTGCCGATGTGTGGGCCAATCAGGAGCTTTTTTTGCTCGACGAAAAGAGCCGTCCGACACTGGTAGGCGGTGTCCCGCCCGATTATTTCAGCGCAACGGGCCAGCTTTGGGGTAACCCGTTGTTCGACTGGGATAAGCTCGAACAGCGGGGTTACGACTGGTGGCTGGCGCGCATCCATTTCAATCTTACTTTGTTCGATTGGGTTCGTATCGATCATTTTCGCGGACTGGAATCGTTTTGGGCTATACCGGCCAACGAAACAACAGCGATTGGTGGTTCTTGGATGAAAGCGCACGGCGATGCAATGCTCGAACGTTTGAAATCGCAGCTGGGCGATTTGCCTGTTATAGCCGAAGATTTGGGTATCATTACCGAAGAGGTGAACCAACTCCGGAAGAAATATAACTTGCCGGGAATGAAAGTGCTCCAGTTTGCGTTTGCATCGGATGCCACCAACGAACATTTGCCGCATCAGCACGAGCGCGATTTTGTGGTTTATACCGGTACGCACGATAATGATACCACGCTTGGCTGGCTCGGCAGTATTGCCCCGGACGAGAAAACTTATCTAAGCCAATACATTGGAAGCGATTCGCCCACTCATTGGGATATGATGAGGCTGGCAATGGCTTCGGTGGCACAAATTGCCATTATCCCGATGCAGGATGTGCTTGGTTTGGGCCAAAATGGAAGAATGAACAAACCCGGAACGGTAAAGCATAACTGGATATGGAAAATGTCGGCTTCGGGTTTCGATAAAAAACTGGGTGCCCGATTATTGGAAATCACCCAAAGGTACGGGCGATAACTTGTTTTACAACAGCCGCGTTTCCTGAAGTTGCGGGCGCCGAAGTTGCAAGCCGTATTTCCGGTTGGCTTGTGCAATAAAATAATCGGCAAGTCGTGGCGACTCTTCTTCGATGTTTTGATGGACAAAAAAATTGATATTCCGTAGGCCGGAATCTATCCAGACGGACAACCGTTCAATCCAATCGTCGAGTCGTTTGCGGTCGTTAATCGGGTCGTTGGCCCCTACATATCTGACGAAAGCATAGGGCGAAGTGAGCCGCATATGCAGTAAATCGCGCCTTCCGGCCGTATCGACCAGAATATTGGTTACCCGTACTTCTCGAAAAGTTGATACAATTCGGTTGAAACGGAAGGATTGTTGAACCACTCTGTATTTCGCAATTCGACGGCCAATGGTACCGATTGGGGAAACCGTTCGACAAAATGTGCGAGCCGGCCGAAGTTTTTATAGCCAAAATTATCGTGCAACTGAAGGAAAACCATTCCCAGCCGGTTTTCGAAATTGACAATTGCATCACAATATTCAGTTACCAGCGAATCGACATTCTCCAATCGTCCAAAATGGCTGATGCGCTGGCTAATTTTTGGAAAGAAGCGGAACGTTTCAGGAGTTTTGTCCCGCCAAGTAACAACCTGTTTAATGGCTGGAATGCTGTAGAAAGTTGCATTTAACTCAATTGAATTAAACTGTCGCGAGTAGTAGGTTAGCTCATCTTTTGTGCCACGGGGATAGAAATTTTTTAACTCTTGACGGTTCCATTTGGCACACCGACATAAAGGTTTATTGGAGAATCAGATTGAATCTGCTGAAGAAGAAGTGTTGTCTGAGGATGATCTGATGGTAATGAGAAGTCAGTTTCACCTGCATTTTCCGTTTTGCCGAATTTCATGTAAAAGCTTTTTAAGTGGTTGCTAAGGTTTCTTTCATCTGATATCCAGATTTTGAATGGCTTTCAGGAACGCTGCTGGTTGTTCGGCATGGAGCCAGTGACCGGCATCAGGAATATCGACAATGCGGGCACCGGGATAAATGGATAGTATCGGAGCAATATCGTTGTCGGAAATGTAATCCGATTTGAGTCCGCGGATAAATGTAACGGGATAGGCTGTTATCGGGATACGATCGGCAAACCAGCTTTCGTTCACATCGTTGACAATCGACCAGATAGCCTCTTTCAGTATGGGGACATTCATTTTCCACTCAAAAATACCCGCTTTACTGCGATGTATATTTTTTAAAAGGAAGAGCCTAAGTCCGGTATCATCAATCTTTTCCGCAAAATAGTGGTCAATTTCGGTGCGGGAGGAGACAGCAGAGAGGTCGATTCCGGTAACAATTTCCAGGATAAGCTGATGCTGTTTTACAT
>CAYOJD010000166.1:0-4091 GCA_964404205.1 uncultured Prolixibacteraceae bacterium | reverse complement strand
CGGTGGACGTTGCACCGAAATCCAGTACAATACCACATAACCCAAAAAAATCAGGATGCCTGCCAGCGCGAAAGCCTGATACCAGCGTGATGGCTTTTTGAGCAGTATCAGTACAATGGCTACGACCCACAAAACGATGGCAGGCATTGCAAAATACAAAAAACTGTCCCAGCTGATCATAGCCTCTCCCCCCTTCTTTTTTTGAGTTGAAGGAACAATGCCAAACTACCGATAGCCAGTAACAGAAAAGAGAAATAGACATATTTCTTCCATGGATCATACACCAGTTCGAAACTACTGTAAGGCGAAGCTTTGCCTAACTTCTCCTCGTACGAATATTGATAAATCATCCAGCCATGATGTTCCAGCGGTTTGTTCACCTCGATAAGCGCCGAATCGGGTTTATTGGCATACTGAGAATAAACCACCACTTTCGATGCAAAACGTTTGGGCTCGGGTGCGGTCATCACCAAACTTCGCGTACTGTCTAAATCGATTTTTCGGTACAACTGGGCAAAACTTCCGCAACTCACCCAACCAGTCTTCGTTTGTCCGTTCTTTGTATTGGTTATTTTCACATTTGCAGCAGGAGCCGAACCAGCCATCGGTATCTCTTCATAGGCTTCATTAAGGGTTCGTACCGCCTCGGGGATATATGCCAGTACTTCAACCTCCCATTCCAAAAGTTGCCCCTTGGGTAAGTCACTGTCCAGTTGAACAAACTGCGGAAAATCTTTGGGCAACGCCTCTCCGCTTCCGTTATCGATAATGGTTAGTCTGGTATCGTATTGTTCCAGAATAAATTCTTCAAGATAAATTGCCACCGGCAATTCGAGTACTTCATTTTTCTCGTTGTACACCCTCCACTCCGGATTATTATCTTTCACCTGCACATACATAACATATCTTCTCAGATCGGAAGCGCCAAGCCCGGTGGTAAAAAGCACAAGCCAAAGTCCGAGGTGATTGAGGTAAAACGCATATTTTGCCCTTCGAAAGGGAATCATATTGCGCACAACCAACGTTCCCAACGATAAAAGCAGCGTGATGTATAACAGCACAAACGGCCAGCTGGTCGTCATCCGGTTAAGCCCAAGTTTGGTTATCAGATGATGTGGCGCTGCCCCGTTGGTTTCCATTTGCGGGGTAAGCCCCATCACTATGGTAAAAAGGAGCAGTGCCCCCAGTAGCCCGACGGAGAAACTGACGCCTGAAAACCATAAAATGAATGGGTTGCTGCGTAACCAAACAGCCAGCAACAATATCACCACAACCAATATCAACCCGCACATCCCGTTTACAGGCCAATGCAGATAATGAAAATCGACATTTCCAAGACTTGCCTGAAGCGCATATCCCGCTATCACAATTGCAATAAGCGTCAGAACAGTTTCAGGATAGCCCCACGGCAGTTGCCAAAGTCTCTTATTTTTGGGGGTCAACATCAACATTAAAACCAAATTAATACTTCAACTGCCATTTATCGTTATACAATCGACATATTACGACTTACAGTACAAACTGTTAATTCATTAACCGCTGCTGCTCTCTGGCCGATTTTAACCATTCAGGAACGGTTGTTGCATTGAACTGTTCCTTTTTATCCCTCAATTCCTGCATGTTCAACCCAATATAAGCCTGAGCCTGGGCTTTTGTACTTAAATCGGGCATTTTAACATCATCGGTAAATCCAAGCTTGAAAAGCACCTTTTGCAATTCCATTTCCGATTGCAGCGCCTTGTCAAGACTGTGGGCCAGGATTCGCTGAGTTTCAACCGGAGCATGAAACGAAGCACCATGCGAAGCAACTGCAAAATCCCAGCGCCATTGCGACTGACGAATTAAAGTCAGGGCCTTCTTCATCTGCTCTTCATTCGCACCCGACTTCCATGCCTGTTCGGCCATCAGGTGCGCTTTGGTAAGTTCGGTTTCAATCCGATCGCGTATTTCAAGCGCCTTATCCTGGTATTCGTACACATAATTCCGAAGTTTCTCTTCACTATCTTTATGACAAGTCTGACAAGTATTTGAAACATTCTTAAGCGGGCTCATAATATGGTGGTCGCTGTACTTTATCCCGCCTTCCGATTTGTAAGGCATGTGACAGTCGGCACAAGCCAGCCCGCGTTGGGCATGGGGCCCCATCATAAAGATTTCGTAATCGGGATGCTGTGCTTTCAGAATAGGTGCTTTGCTTAGTTTATGCACATAATCAACATGCTGCACACTATCATAGTAAAGCTCGATGGCTTCGGCACTACTCCCTTTGTCCCACGGGAAAGTCAAATATTTGCCGTCACCTTTAAAATAATACTCAACATGGCACTGTGCACAAACGAGCGAGCGCATTTCCTGTGCGGTAGCATGGGTAATATCCTTGCCCTGACGCGAAAATGCTTCAATCAGTGCCGGTCGGGTAATGGTCAGGTTCATTGTTTTAGGATCATGACAATCGGCACAACCAATCGGGTTAACCACTTCATCGCCAAACTTCGACCATTTTTCTTTATAAAACTCGGCAATACCATGCTCATGCATCAACCGTGGCACATCGGGGCTTTTGCACGACCAGCAGGTGGCCGGCTGCATCTCTTTCTCGTCTATCCCCGGGGCCCCGGTTCTCAATGTCGACCGGACATCGTCTATAGCATAAGCGTGGCCGCGAGGGGCAGAATAGTCGCGCGAGAAAGCATAGCCCGCCCAGAGAATGACCATCTGAGGCCGCGTTTCAAGAACATCTTCCGGCATATTGCCCAAATGCTTGCTCCGATAATCTGTTTCGGAGGTCTCTCTCCATGTCTGGTATTCGCGTGGATAGTTTTGCCCCCATATCTCGTTTCGAGATTCAATCCCCGAGATCTCCACTTTTCTGTTGTTGAAAACCGATGCAACCTCGGCTCTGCGTTCAGTAATCGATGCGGCCAATAGCCCCAACACAAATACACCGGCTGTTATGCCCCCAAAAAGCAACCAACCATACACAGGTTTCTGCTGAATCTTGTCAATAATTTTCTTTAGCATATCGTTATATCTATTTGAAATTATTTAAGCATTTGTTTTAGCCAATCCGGAACAGGCGATTTGGGCAATGGGGTTAACGGCGCATTGGGACTCGATGCCAAACTGCTTATTGTACCATGCGGCACATTGCGATGACAATCCCAGCAAGCTTTACCCATTCCATGCTCTGTCGCCTCAACATAAGTAATCATACCCGTTTTCACAAAATCCTGGTTCAACTGACTATGACAACGGATACAATTGTTCATAATCACCTGATAGCTCTCAGTTCGTGGCCGAATGGCCATCGGTTCGCTGCGCATCGTAAAAACATACGAATGATACAAACCATCTTTGGCTTTAAAAAGATATTTCCGGGCAATATTTTCGTGCGGGACATGGCAATCGTTGCAATTGGCCCACATCGCATGAGAACTGTGCATCCACGAGTGGTGATACGGGGTCATGATATGGCAATTGACACAAGCCGAAGGATCGTCCGAGAGGTACGAATAGGCCCTGGAAACATAAATCGTGTACATGCCAAGCCCTGCGGCTATTCCGCCGACAACAATCAGCGGCATGATCCACCGGCGCGGCAGCTTTATAACAGGCCTTTTAGTATTCATCATCATACCTATCGTATCAAAACAATCTGCAATCCATACCCAAGCTAAAAACCAACAGATGTTGGTAGCTAATATTAGCAAAAATATCTCAATTAAAAAAAGAAATGTGTCACAACTGTTACACCCGCAAACTTTATTCAAAAAGATTTAAAACGATATCATAAACCATCCGCCCCCCACCGGGGTCGCACCTTCTTAATCATCATGATTTTCTATATACTTACAAACTCTCCAATTACTTCAAGGCCGCTAACCTCGGCTGCAAGGTCGAAACAGAGCTTTGTTTAGGTTTACTCAATCAACAATATCAGCAAAACCGCTCCGACGAAAAATTACCGTTCAACCTCTGGGTTGCAGGTAAAGCAGCAACAACTATAACCAGCCTCCACCACTCGATGGTAACCATAATAATTTAAACCGGCGATAACCGAGCGCTCAATACATTCGACCAATGCCGGGGCA
>CAYOJD010000165.1:0-4140 GCA_964404205.1 uncultured Prolixibacteraceae bacterium | reverse complement strand
CCAGGGTCCCGGTGCCCGTACGTTGCTGGCCAGTCCGCTTACAGCAGCAGCAGCAGCAGTAACTGGCGTAATATGTGACCCGCGAACACTTTTGTAAAATAATCAAGAGTTGCTAATCTCGAATATTTGAATTTAAGAAAAGGTGTAAGGCAAATGGCCCATAACTTCCGTCAATTCTGATATTCTAACATTCATATCTTCTAAAAAATTAAAAATGTCTTACGATAAATTCACAACCCTCACCTCGACAGCAGTGCCGCTACCTATCGAAAATGTTGATACCGATCAGATTATTCCGGCCCGGTTTCTGAAAGCGGTTGAACGAAAAGGGTTTGGCGATAATCTTTTTCGCGATTGGCGTTACGACAAAGCCAACCAGCCCAAAGCCGATTTTGTACTGAATAACCCGATTTACTCCGGCAAAATTTTAGTTGGCGGTAAAAACTTCGGCAGTGGTTCGAGCCGCGAACATGCCGCATGGGCGATTTACGATTACGGCTTCCGCGTGGTAGTGTCGAGTTTTTTTGCTGATATTTTTAAAGGAAATGCCCTCAACAACGGTTTATTACCGGTGGTTGTTCCGGCAGAATTCCTCGACAAAATTTTTGCAGCTATTGAAAAAGATCCCTCGACCACTTTCGAAGTGAACCTTGATCAACAAAAATTCACGATGTTGGCTACCGGCGAATCGGTGGGTTTCGACATTAATCCTTACAAAAAACATTGTTTGACCAATGGACTGGATGATATCGATTACCTGATTGGCATGAAAAACGATATCAAGTCTTTCGAAACGGCGAAATAGGAAGAAGAGAGAAAGTCATAAGGTGGCCATTCAGTAGTCGGTTGCGCTTGTCGCGTAGATAACAATAACTGATAGGTCGACGACTTTTCATTTTATCTGAACACAATGGAAAATAAAGTATACATTATGGATACAACCCTGAGGGATGGCGAACAAACCTCGGGAGTGTCGTTCTCGGAAACGGAGAAACTGAATATTGCCAAGATTTTGCTCGATGAGGTGAAAGTCGATTATCTCGAAGTGGCTTCTGCCCGTGTCTCCGATGGCGAGTTACGGGGTGCCCGCAAAGTGATTGAGTGGGCTATGCAGGCGGGTTATGCCGATAAGGTTGAGATTCTCGGGTTTGTCGATGGCGGCAGTTCGCTCGAATGGATTGCACGCGCCGGCGGCAAGGTAATCAATCTGCTTACCAAGGGTTCGTTGCGCCATGTCACGCAACAATTACGCAAGACACCCGAAGCGCATCTGGCCGATATTAAAAATTCGGTAAAGCTGGCCGGCGAAATGGGTATTAGGGTGAATGTTTACCTCGAAGACTGGTCGAATGGGATGCGCAACTCGCCCGAGTATGTCCACTTTATGCTCGACGGGATGAAGAGCGAAAATATCAGTCGTGTGATGTTGCCCGATACGCTTGGGATTCTTAATCCGATGGAAACCTATCAGTTTTGTAAAGAGATGATTGATTCGTTTCCGACCCTGAAATTCGATTTCCATGCCCACAACGATTACGACTTGGCCGTAGCCAATGTCGATGCAGCCCTGCGTGCCGGTATCAATACCATTCATACCACCATCAACGGGTTGGGCGAGCGGGCCGGCAATGCACCGCTTTCGAGCGTGGTAGCGCTGCTGAATGACCACATGAAACGTCCCAATTCAATTGTCGAGCGGAAACTCAATATGGTGTCGCGGTTGGTCGAAACTTTTTCGGGCATCCGTATTCCGGGCAACAAGCCGATAATCGGCGAGAATGTTTTTACCCAATGCAGCGGGGTACATGCCGATGGCGACAACAAAGACAATCTTTATTACAACGATTTGCTTCCTGAACGTTTTGGCCGAACCCGTAAATATGCTTTGGGCAAAACTTCGGGCAAAGCCAATATTGCCAAAAACCTCGAAGAGATGGGCATCCGTCTCGATCCTGAAAACTTGAAGCGGGTAACCGACAAAGTGATTGAACTGGCCGATAAAAAAGAGTCGGTTACCTCAGAAGATTTGCCTTATATCCTGTCGGATGTGTTGAAAAGCGAATCGATTTCTGAGCACATCACCCTGAAAAATTATGCCATCTCTCATGCCCTTGGGCTCAGGCCTATGGCCACTGTCAGCATCGATATTGATGGGGCTCTTTATCAGGAAGCATCGTCAGGCGACGGGCAGTACGATGCCTTTATGAACGCGCTGCGAAAAATTTATCAGAAACAGAATAAGCCTTTCCCGGCGCTGGTCGACTATGTGGTTACCATTCCGCCCGGCGGAAAAACCGATGCACTGGTCGAGACCCTGATCACCTGGAAAATGGGGCGCGAATTCAAAACACGCGGCCTCGATCCCGACCAAACAGCTGCTGCCATCAAGGCTACCATGAAAATGTTAAACTTTATCGAAAACGACAATCAGATTTTTTAATAGAAAACCCTCTACATAATTCTTTGTAAAAACCAGATGAAAATAGCAACACGTTCTCTTTTTTTATTGACACTGCTTTTGCCTCTCGCCCTGTCGGGACAGGAACCTCAGACCAAAAGCGAGAGGGTTGCCCAGCTCTCGCAGGAGCTAAAACAGAGTGGCAGCAACGAAATCCGCCTCAATATTCTCACTTCAGTGGCCGGCCTTCCCGAAATCGACTACGAATATTTTGCTGCCGACAACATGGGCGTTGGTTTTGCACTGGCCTTTTCGCTCGAAAGCAAGGACGATATGGCATTTCGATACATGGCTATGCCTTATTACCGGCTTTATTTTGGCCAGAAGAAAGCTTCCGGTTTTTTTATTGAAGGAAATATGGCCTTAATTGGGGTGTACGACGATAAAGATTTAATTTATGTCGATCCCGATAGCGGCACGTCGGTCTATTTCGACCCGCAGTTTACCGATAACTTTGGAATGGGTTTTGCAATTGGCGGAAAATTCCTGGCCCGCAACGGTTTTATTGGCGAAATTTATGCCGGAATGGGTCGTGTCTTTGGCGATTCTGCCGCCGAAGCCTATCCGAGAATAGGCATTTGTCTGGGCAAACGTTTTTAAGAAATAAAGAAATCAAATAACGATAAAAAAATGAAACTGAATATTGCAGTACTTCCCGGTGACGGAATCGGGCCTGAAATTATTGAACAAGCGCTGAAAGTGGTCAAAGCAGTGGCCGAAAAATATAACCATCAGCTCGAATATCAATTCGGGCTGACAGGTGCAACAGCCATCGATCAGGTAGGCGAGCCCTATCCCGAAGCGACCCACCAGCTTTGCATGGCTTCCGATGCCGTGCTTTTCGGGGCCATTGGCGACCCCAAATTCGACAACAACCCCAAGGCTACCGTGCGCCCCGAACAGGGTTTGCTGGCCATGCGGAAGAAGTTGGGATTGTATGCCAATATCCGTCCGGTCGAGACTTTTGAATCGCTGTTGCACAAATCGCCTTTGCGGCGAGAGCTGGTTGAAGGGGCCAACTTTGTGGCCATTCGCGAACTTACCGGAGGCATCTATTTTGGAGAGAAAGGGCGCAAGGACAATGGCAATACCGCTTTCGATACCTGCACTTACACCCGTGCAGAGGTGGAACGAATCCTGAAACTGGGCTACGAATTTGCACTGAAACGCAACAAAAAACTGACGGTAGTCGATAAAGCCAATGTGCTGGAGAGCTCGCGCCTTTGGAGAGAAATTGCACAGGAGATGGCCCCCAACTATCCCGATGTTACCACCGAGTATATGTTTGTGGACAATGCCGCCATGCAAATTATTCAGTGGCCGAAGAATTTCGACGTGATGGTCACCGAAAATATGTTCGGCGATATCCTCACCGACGAGGCCAGCGTAATTACCGGTTCGCTCGGGCTGCTCCCATCAGCCTCTATCGGCATCCATACCTCGGTTTTCGAACCTATTCACGGCTCGTACCCGCAGGCGGCCGGCAAAAATATTGCCAACCCGGTGGCCACTATTCTTTCGGCAGCCATGATGTTCGAATATGCCTTCAATCTGGCCGAAGAGGGAGCCATCATCCGCCAGGCAGTAGCCGCTTCGATGGCCGAAGGGGTCGTAACCATCGATATTGCCGAGGGCAAAGCCAGTTCAACCTCCGAAGTGGGCGACTGGATTGCCGAATGGGT
>CAYOJD010000164.1:0-4188 GCA_964404205.1 uncultured Prolixibacteraceae bacterium | reverse complement strand
TACGTATGGAGGTGAAAGAGGTGCCAATCAAGGCCCGCCGCGGCGATATTTGTGCTGCCGACGGTAGCCCGATGGCCACTTCGGTCCCTTATTACGAATTGAGGATGGACCTCGAAGCCCCAGGTGTGAAAGAGGTTTTTCATCGCGATATTGACTCGCTGGCCATTTGCCTTTCGCGCCTGCTTCGCGACAAATCGCCCGGGGCATACAGGGCTGCACTTACAAGGGCTTATAATACCAAACAACGATATTATCAGGTTTCTCCGAAAAAGGTCAGCTACATGGACCTCGAAAAGGTGAAGCAGTTTCCGATCTTCCGTCGTGGACGTAATAAGGGAGGCTTAATCCCGCATCAGGAAAACAAGCGTGTCTATCCATTCGGAACAATGGCAATCCGCACCTTGGGCAAATTAAACAAGGGGGTTGGCGATGGTGAGGATGGCGGTGCAGGTGCTTTTGGCATCGAACAGGCTTTTGAAGAGGAGCTTCGTGGTGTTGATGGGCTTGCCCTTCAGCAAAACCTGTCGGGACGATGGCTGGTCATTAGCACTGACGACCCAAAAGATGGATATAATGTAGAGACTACACTCGATGTCAAGATTCAGGATCAGACCATGTACTCGCTCCGGAATATGATTGAACGGACGCGTGCCGAATATGGAACGGCTATTGTGATGGAAGTAGAAACTGGTGATATCAAGGCTATTGCCAACTTTGGCCGAAACAGTAGCGGAAAGTTGATCGATGGATATCAGAATTATGCGCTGGGTAATGCCGGTTGTTCTGAACCTGGTTCTACTTTCAAACTGGTTTCGATGATGGCTGCCATGGATGATGGGAAAATTGATACTTCAACCATTGTCGACACCGGGAATGGTTTGTGGAACTATAAAAAACAGTGGGTACGCGACAGCGATTATGATAAAACCGGAGGACACGGCAAGATTTCGGCCCGCAAAGCTTTCGAGCTTTCGTCGAATGTTGGGGTGGCTAAGTTGATAACCCAAGCCTACACTGGTCACGAGAAGCGATTTGTAGAACGAATCCGTGATTTTGGGTTTGACGAGATTCCGGAAATTGGTTTGAAGGGGATGGGCGAACCCTACATCAAATCGCCGGGCGACAAATTTTGGTCGGGAGTAACACTGGCTTGGATGTCGTTTGGCTATGAGTTAAAAATCACACCGCTGCAAACACTGATGTTTTACAACGCAGTAGCCAACGATGGCAAAATGATGAAACCAAGGCTTATCACGGCTATTACAGAGAATGGACGAACGCTCGAAAGTTTTGGTAACGAGGTTCTTCATCGTTCAATTTGTTCGGGCAGCACGTTGGACAAGGTGCATGTTATGCTCGAAGGGGTAGTTGAAAACGGTACGGCGAAAAATATCAAAAGTAAAGCTTACAAGATTGCCGGCAAAACAGGTACGGCCCAGGTTGCCAATCGGAAAGACGGTTACAACCACAAAGGGCAAAAGGTTTACCAGTCGTCGTTTGTGGGCTATTTCCCGGCCGAAAACCCACAATATTCCTGTATTGTGGTAATTAATGGGCCGAAGGGTGGTAACTATTATGGCGGCTCAGTTGCCGGACCGGTTTTCAGACAGATTGCCGATTACGTGTATGCCTACGAACTGGGATTGAGAGAGGAATTTGAGCCTGCCAAAAAGAAGGTTGAACCTGACTATCCGGGAATGGTTGCCGGCCGGAAAAAGGACTTGACCCGCGTGCTCGACGAACTGGATATCCGCGATGGATGGGTTTTTAATAAATCGGAATGGGTCGAGGCCAAAAATGACGATGACGATGGGTTAGCGTTGACAAACCGCGAAATTAAGCCCGGAATCCTTCCGAACGTGAAAGGGATGGGAGCAACAGATGCTGTTTATCTGCTGGAGAACATGGGATTGAGGGTTTCAACCCGTGGGGCTGGAAAGGTCAGGGCTCAGTCGCTAAGGGCTGGTGACCATTTCCGTAAAGGACAACATATTGTTTTAACACTTGGATAATCGCTGTAAAAATGAAACACTTAACTGAAATATTGCACAGTATCGCCGGATTGAAAGTGGACGGGAATATCGATGTTCAGATCACTGGTATCGCTTCTGATTCGCGAAAAGTAGAAAAGGGGTTTCTCTTTGTTGCGGTTGCCGGAACTCATGTCGATGGACATCAGTTTATCTCTTCGGCCGTCGAAAAAGGGGCCGTTGCGATTGTCTGCAACAAGCTTCCTGTGCAAGCCGACAATTCAGTTACATGGATCAAAGCCCACGAACCTGCTGAAGTATTGGGTTTGGCTGCTTCGAACTTTTGGGGTTCGCCGTCGCTGCAAATGAAAGTGGTGGGTGTAACCGGCACGAATGGCAAAACCACAACGGCAACATTGCTCTACCGGCTTTTCACCGCTATGGGACATCGGTCAGGACTGCTCTCTACGGTTTGCAATTATATCGGCAACGAACAAATCCCATCGACCCACACTACTCCCGATCCGCTTCAAATTCAGGAGTTGATGGCACGAATGGTAGCTGCCGGTTGTGAATATTGCTTTATGGAAGTAAGTTCTCATGCCGTTGATCAGCAGCGTATTGCCGGTATCGATTTCGACGGAGGGCTCTTTACCAATTTGACTCACGATCATTTGGATTATCACAAAACATTTGCCGCTTACCGCGATGCCAAAAAAACATTTTTCGACAAACTTCCGGCTAAAGCATTCGCATTGACCAATATCGACGATAAAAACGGGTTGGTGGTATTGCAAAACTGCAATGCCGAAAAAAAGAGCTACTCTGCCCGTACGTTGGCCGATTTCAAAGTAAAGGTACTCGAAAGTCATTTCGACGGGATGTTGCTCAATATCAATGGAGCCGAGATTTGGGTCCATTTCGTGGGCAATTTCAATGCATACAATTTATTGGCCGTTTATGGCGCTGCGGTTTCGTTGGGTGCCGAAAGCAGTGAGGTCTTGCGTATTCTCAGTTCGCTTCGTCCGGTTGACGGAAGGTTCGAAACCTTCCGTTCGCCACAAGGGATTTTTGCAGTAGTCGATTATGCCCATACCCCTGATGCGGTGAAAAATGTGCTGAACTCCATCAACGACGTGAAAGCGGGCAGTGAGTTGGTTATAACAGTAGTTGGTGCCGGAGGCGACCGTGATAAAACCAAGCGTCCGGAGATGGCGCTTGAGGCGGTTAGTGCAAGCGACCGTGTTATCCTCACATCCGATAATCCGCGTTCAGAAGAGCCCGAACAGATTATTGCCGATATGCTAGCCGGTGTCCCGGCCAAGGATCGGCACAAGGTGCTTACCATCACCAATCGAAAAGAGGCTATCCGTACGGCTTGTATGCTGGCTCACCCCGGAGACATCATTTTGATTGCAGGCAAGGGGCACGAAGATTATCAGGAGATTAAAGGCGTTAAATACCATTTCGACGACAGGGAAGTGGTGCGCGAGATATTCAATACCACCTCTAACAATTAAAATAGTATGTTAATCTACCTCTTTAAATACCTCGAATCGTTTGACTTCCCCGGTGCAGGGATGTTCGATTATATTTCCTTCCGGTCGGCAATGGCTGTGATTACCGCTTTGCTGATGTCTACCATCATCGGAAAGAAAATCATCCGCATGCTTCAGCGGCAGCAGATTGGCGAAGAGATTCGCGATTTGGGTCTTGAAGGGCAGATGCAGAAAAAAGGGACCCCAACCATGGGGGGGATTATCATTCTGACCTCGATTCTGGTCCCCGTTTTGTTGTTTGCCAATCTCAACAATATCTATATTATCCTGATGCTGATAACCACTGTCTGGCTCGGAATTATCGGATTTGTTGACGATTACATTAAGGTTTTCCTGAAAAACAAGGAAGGGCTTGCCGGCCGGTTTAAAATTTTAGGTCAGGTCTCGCTTGGATTGATTGTGGCTGGAACCCTTTATCTAAGCGACGATGTGGTGGTGCGCGAAAAGGTGTACGACTTGAAAGGAAAACTGAAAACAGAAACCATTATCAGCAGCGAAACCGGTCAGCCTGAGACCCGCCCGGCGACTTACGAGTATAAATCGACCAAAACAACCATTCCATTTATCAAAAACCACGAGTTCGACTATAAGTGGCTGGTTTGGTTCACCGGCGAGAATGCCGATAAATGGGTTTGGGTACTTTATGCGCTGATGATAAT
>CAYOJD010000163.1:0-4275 GCA_964404205.1 uncultured Prolixibacteraceae bacterium | reverse complement strand
CCCGATAGCCCCCGTTCAGGGATGTCACATGCCATTACTGTCGACAGGCCACTACGGGTAACCAAACTGCAGGAGCAGGAGGGATTGATTGTCTATTCGTGTACCGGAACCCCTGTTGATTGTATTAAGCTGGCATGCAATCAGTTGTTGAGTCGTTTGCCCGACTTTGTTATTTCAGGGATCAATCACGGTTCGAACACTTCGGTGTCGATTATCTATTCTGGAACGATGGGGGCTGCACTCGAAGGGTGCATCCACGGGATTCCGTCGATAGGGTTTTCGCTTGATGACTACAACCCGAATGCCGACTTTTCGAGGGCCAAAAAGGTGGTGGCGCGTGTTTTCCAAACGGTAGCCGAACATACGCTTCCGCATGGTGTTTGTCTGAATGTGAATATCCCCAAAGGCGAGGTGAAAGGAATCAGTTTTTGTCGGCAAACGCGCGGCAAGTGGGTCGAAGAGTTTGAACAGCGCACCGATCCGCATGGCCGAGATTATTATTGGTTGACAGGTTATTTCAATAATTCGGAGTCGGAGGCGCGCGATACCGATGACTTTGCGCTGATGGAAGGAATCGTTTCGGTGGTGCCGGTCAGTACCGATATGACAGCATATACTGCTTTTCATTCGATGCAAAAATGGAAATTCTAAACCAATATGGCTACTTACACGCAACCCACCTCGTTCAATAAGCTATCGACCGGATTGATAATTGGTATTGGATTGCCGCTTATCTTCTTCCTGCTTTATTTTATATTCAGGTTCAAAGGGCTTGAATTTGGCAGCTATCTGAAAATATTGATGGAATCGGGCAAGATTGTCCATGTTATCAGTTTGTCGGTGTTCCCGAATCTGATTCCGTTTATGCTCTTTGTCCGGAGCGATCGTTACCGTTCGGGGCGAGGTGTACTGGCAGCTACTGTTGTGTTGGCGATTGTAATTTTTATATTAAAATTTACCATGTAATTTTGAATGTAATTATTTCTGAAACAGTAAATAGCTGATGAAGTACTTTATTATAGCCGGCGAAGCTTCGGGCGATTTGCACGCCTCGCACCTGATGCGTGAACTAAAAAAAGAAGATAGCCATGCCGATTTTCTTTTTTTTGGTGGCGACCTGATGTTGGCCGAGGGGGGGGCAATCCTGAAACATTATCGGGAGATGGCTTTTATGGGGCTTATCAATGTGATCTTGAATATTTGCTCTATCCAAAAAAACTTTGCGCTGGCCAAAGCTAAACTGCTCGAATATCAACCTGATGTTTTGATATTGGTCGATTATCCCGGTTTCAACCTACGGATGGCAGCTTTTGCCAAAAGGCATAATATCCGCACTTTCTATTACATTTCGCCCAAGATATGGGCCTGGAAAAAGGGTCGTGTCAGAAAGGTGAAAAAATATATCGACGAGATGTTTACCATCTTTCCGTTCGAGAGTGATTTCTACAGCCAATTTAATTATCCTGTCCGCTATGTGGGCAACCCCACGGTTGACGAACTGGCCAGACGGCCCAATCAGGATGAAACTTTGGCTACTTTTATCGAAAGGAACCGGCTACCGAATAAACCAGTGGTTGCTTTGCTGGCTGGAAGCCGCAGACAGGAGATTCAATTGATATTGCCTGTTTTACTCTCTGTTGCAAAAGATTTTCCAGAGTGGCAGTTTGTGATAGCTGGTGCACCGTCGCAACCTGAAGCACTTTATCGCCGGATAGGTGGCGACTCCGGTGTGCCTGTTGTTTTTGGGCAGACTTATGAACTGTTGCAGCAGGCTGATGCCGCACTTGTGGCTTCGGGAACGGCAACACTCGAAACAGCCGTACTGAGGGTTCCGCAGGTGGTTTGCTACCGTACTGAATTTGGGTGGTTTGCTACGGTTATCAAAAAGCTGATTCTCACCATTCCATGGTTCTCGCTGGTCAACCTGATTATGGATAAAGAGATTGTGAAAGAGTATTTCCAGGGCGAATGCAACCGTAAAACTGTCGGGGCTGAATTAAACCGGATATTGGTGGATTCAGGTTATCGAATCAATATGCTTGAAAATTACAGTCTGATGTTGCAAAAGCTGGGGGGAGCGGGGTGTGCCGAAAGAGCGGCCATCGAAATGGTTCAATTGTTAAAATCCAAATAACGTAAGATGTTCAGTTTGTTAAAAAAAGAGTTGACTCAGTTTTTCGGTTCGTTAACCGGATATGTGGTTATTGCTGTTTTTCTGATTATTACATCACTTTTTTTGTGGGTTTTCGAGGGCAACTATAATATTCCGGACGGTGGCTATGCAACGTTGAATGGATTGTTCGACCTTGCCCCCTGGATTTATCTCTTCCTGATTCCGGCCATAACGATGCGTCTGTTTGCAGAAGAACGCAAAAGCGGAACACTCGAACTGTTATATACCCGTCCGATTTCAGCGTTTTGGCTGGTAATGGGCAAATTTCTGGCATCCTTACTGGTCGTAGTCATGAGTTTATTGCCTACTTTAATTTGGTATTTCTCGGTCTATTGGCTCGGTAGCCCTGTTGGCTCTATCGATTCCGGTGCTACATGGGGAAGTTTTATCGGTCTTTTCTTTTTGGCTGTTATTTATCTGACTATCGGTCTTTTCACCTCTTCGCTAACCGAAAATCAGATCGTTGCTTTTCTGTTGGCGATGATTGTTGCCTTTTTCTGGTTTGCCGGTTTTGGCTTTATTGCCGACTTACAGGTTCCTGCAACCATCTCTTCATTCCTGGTGTCGCTCGGTATCCAGTCGCACTACGAATCGGTCAGCCGGGGGGTGCTCGATAGTCGCGATTTGCTCTATTTTATCCTGATGTCTGGTTTTTTTATTTTACTGACCCAGATTTCGTTGTCGTGGAGAAAGCAAAGTGCCAGACGCTCTTTGGTTACTGTAGTCCTCTATTCGCTCGGCGCTGCCGTTGTTGCCATTTTTACTTCCGGCAGCTTTTTTAGAATTGATTTTACTTCTGAAAAACGATATACTTTATCCGGGCAAACCATTTCAATCGTGCAGAAAGCCAGTGGCCCTGTGGCTGTCGACCTCTTTCTGGAGGGAGAATTGCCACCTGCTTTTCGTCGCTTGCAGAGTGAAGTAATCGACAAATTAAATGATATTGAGCAATATTGCAGCCAACCGATTTATCTCCGTCGGGTAGATCCTTATCAGGAATCGACACCTGAAGAGCGGAAGAGCTATTTCGAGTCGCTGATGAAACGAGGGGTACTGCCCACTGATTTGCGCATTAAAACCGATCAGGGCATTTCTACCAAATGGATATTCCCCTCGGCAATTATCCGTTCGGGCGAGTATGAGATCGCGGTTAATTTTCTGAAAAACGACCCGGCTTTGTCTGAAGAGGAGAATTTAAATCATACCGCAGAGTTGCTTGAGTATGAAATAGTAAGGGCATTAAACATCCTTTTTCAACCCAAAAAGGATAAAGTTGCCTTTTTGACCGGTCACGACGAGCTGGATGAATGGCAGCTGCGAGATTTTACCCATGCGCTTTCCGAAAATTATGATGTTACGTTCTTGCGCGCTTCGCAACTGAATGACAGTATAAAGGCTGTAATCATTGCCCGACCTGAGCAACCCTTTTCGGAGCCGGATAAATTCGCCATCGACCAGTATTTGATGCGCGGAGGCAACCTGATGTGGCTTATCGATCCGGTAAAAGTGAGCCTCGACTCACTTTCAGAAGGAATGACCACATTGGCTTTTCCGGCTGATTATAATCTGAACGACCAACTTTTCAAATATGGCGTCAGGCTAAACCACAATCTGATTCAGGATGTGGCTTGCTTGCAGATCAGAATCAATACCGCATTGAATGGTCAGCCAGCCAAATACTCGCTTGCACCATGGTATTTTTCGCCGTTGCTGATGCCTGTTCAATCCCATCCGGTTGGAAAGAATGTGAACCGGGTGATGGCCGAGTTTGCCAGTTCGCTTGAGCCTGTGGGTGATAATCCCAACGTGAGCAGTACGGTTATCCTCACTTCGTCGCCCTATGCAAGGCTAAACGAAAGCCCGATGCTGGTCAGTTTGGGTATGATTGATGCACCTCCGGCGCGTGAACTCTTCACGCTTGCCGATATTCCGGCAGGGATTCTGCTTGAAGGCCGTTTTGGTTCTGTTTTCCGCAACCGGATGGTCGAAGGTATTGGCCTTCCGGCAGGAACGGAGGTTATAGGTGAGAGCCAGTTTGCCCGAATGATGGTTTTTTCCGATGGCGGGCTGATAGCCAACAAGGTGAATCGATTGCCTTCAGG
>CAYOJD010000162.1:0-4296 GCA_964404205.1 uncultured Prolixibacteraceae bacterium | reverse complement strand
CAACAATGAAATCGAAGTTTAATCCTGAAAATCAATTGCCCAATTCAAATTTCAAACAATATTCTATTACAAAAGATTACGATAAAAGTCAAGATCTCAACAAAGCTATTGGCTACAAAAATTCAACATTTAACTTTCTTTAACTTTGATTAAACCCCTTTAAGGCAATGGAGATGTATCTTTGTAGTGTTGCTGAAAAGCAGGTTTTTTCATAGGATTTAGGTTAGTTAGGTTAGGTTAAAAAAGGGTGTCGCTCGGCACCCTTTTTTTTATTGTCTGGTTTTCAACGGATTCTCCGCTTTATCGTAAAACTCATTTTGGACTTTTTGAAGCGAACAGTTTTGCTTGATCTCTTTCAGAAACTGAGCTAACTTTTTCACATCGGCCTTTTGCAGTAATTCACCAAACTCTTTATTGGCAATTGATCCATCGCCGGCATAATGGTTGGGATATTTGCCAAACCACCATATCCCGGCATACCCTCCGTCAGGATTCTCAATCTGATGATGATCTTTTCCCGATTGAGTGGCTGCCAACTCCTGTTTAACCAACTCGGGATGAATAGCCAACATTACTGAAGTTTCAGTTTGTCCGGCATGTCCGTTTGCTTCTGGTTGATACGCTTTATTGATCTCTTCGACATACTCGGCAGCAGGGTCGGCGGTATAGTTTACAACAACATAATTTCTACGTTGCGAAAGCTGTGACTGGCAAAAGAATGGCAAAAAGTTATTGTTCCCGCCATGCCAACTGACCAACACAATCTTTCGAAAGCCATTGCGGGCCAGTTCGTCACAGGTTTCCTGCAATACCTTCCAAATAAGCTCCTGACTATAGGCAATTGTCCCGGGCTGATGTTTGGCCTCGAAAATCTGACTGAAAATATAACTTGGAAAAATAACTGCATACTCCTGAAATACAGCCAATTCAACCAGATTTCGGGCAGCAAGGATATCAGTACCCAGCGGAAGATGCGGCCCGTGCTTTTCGAGTACTCCGATGGGAATTACACAAACCGAGTCAGACTTTTGAACTGCCTTTAAAAAATCAGGAGCTGTTAACTCCTCAAGCTTTGCCGGAAGGTTTTGTGCCAAAAGCGGCAATGCAAACATCATCACTAAAAATAGCGTAGTCAGTCGTTTCATGGTGAAAATTTTGAGGTAATTATTCAAAAAGACCTTCATCGCGGACAATCATTAAAATAGCCGAATGCGGAAGGACTATATATTTCTCATTCTTGAATTCAATCTCGAATCCCGATTTGTTTAAATAAACAGCCAAATCGCCCGGCTGCGCCTGTAAGGGCACATATCTAACCTGTTCCCGGGCCTCTTTCCACGATTCATCATCGTCTGATAATGCAGGGATTGGAAAGCCCGGACCTGTTTTAATGACATAACCGCTCTGAACACTCTCTTTCTCAACGGCCGAAGGTGGCAAATACAACCCTGACTTTGTTTGATGATTGGGATTCTTAGGCCTAATCAAAACCCTGTCGCCACATGATAATCTTATCCAGATCTTTTTCTTCTAAATTTAATGCCATAAAAATGGATTATACATCTTTCCCAAAAATACAAAATTGATAATTGCTGCACCTATGATTATGTTTAAATATATCAACAACGGCAACATACCCGGAAATGGAAAAATTGTTGTTATTTCGCTATGCAAAACGACCGTCAGTTATGGAATCGATTAAAGAAATATACAAAATCGGATACGGCCCTTCATCGAGCCATACCATGGGGCCCAAAAAAGCGGCCGAACAGTTCTTAAATGCCAACGGTGATGCCGTTTCGTTTAAAGTTACGCTTTATGGCAGCCTTGCTGCAACCGGCAAAGGTCACCTAACCGACTGGGTGATTGAAAAGACATTTGCGCCCAAAAAAGTTGATTTCGTTTGGGAACCCTCCACCTTTTTGCCTCGACACCCCAATGCCATGAAACTGGAAGCCATCGATGCCTCCGGGAATACTATCAACAGCCGGACAGCTTATTCGATTGGAGGCGGATCGGTGATTGACGACTTCAACGAAATTGAAACCCAAGTGATATATCCCGAATCGAGCATGGACCTGGTACTGAAATGGTGTTACGAAAATGGGAAAAGTATCTGGGAATACGTTGAACTTCATGAAGATGCCGATCTATGGGATTATCTCGACGAAGTTTGGCAAGTCATGCAGGAAGCCATTAAAAGGGGCTTGAACAGCGAAGGTGCGCTTCCCGGCGAATTAAAGTATCCGCGAAAAGCATCAGCCTACTACGAAAAAGCAAAATTTTTCAAATCGGAGATGAAAAAACGTGGGATGATATATGCTTATGCATTAGCTGTTTCCGAAGAAAACGCTGCCGGCGGAAGAATTGTTACTGCTCCAACCTGCGGGGCCTGCGGGGTAATTCCATCGGTTCTTTTCTATGCCAAAAAATATTATAAGATATCTGATAATAAAATATTGAAAGCTTTGGCAACAGCCGGACTCATCGGAAACCTGGTCAAAAACAATGCCTCCATATCAGGAGCCGAAGTAGGTTGCCAGGGTGAAGTAGGAACAGCCTGCGCAATGGCCTCTGCTGCAGCTACTCAAATGAGCGGTGGAAGTATTTTCCAGGTTGAATATGCTGCCGAGATGGGACTGGAACATCATCTGGGGCTAACTTGCGACCCGGTAGCAGGACTTGTTCAGGTACCCTGCATTGAACGCAACGCATTTGCTGCTGCACGGGCTTTCAACCATAAAAACTATGCCATGCTTTCTGACGGCCGCCATCTGATTAGTTTCGACAAGGTGGTTCAAACCATGGCCCAAACGGGTCACGATCTCCCGTCGCTTTATAAAGAAACATCAAAAGGAGGTTTAGCACATTTCCATGGGCTCGACGAATAGCAATAAAAGCCTTATTTGTTAACGATTATTTTCACTTAGTCTAACATGTTTTTTAACATGTTTATGGAGTTAAATGCCTAAATTTGCGGCAATTCAAATCGACAAAACAAAGAATGGCCTACGTTAACAACATCATGATTGTACGACGGGATATTATGACCAAAATAGCCCGCTTGCTGAAAGAAGATCAACTTGAAGAGAAAATTGACCGAATCCCGCTGGAGATTTCACCCAAAAAAAGAAAATCGAACCGTCGTTGCTGTATCTACAAAGAGAGAGCTGTTGTAAAATACAAAATGATGCCGGTGCTTGGGTTGCTCCCCGAGGAGGAGACTGACGAACTTACCCCGCTGTCGGAATATGCCAAAATGGCCCTGCAGCGTAAAGCACCCAAAAAAGAGATACTTACTGTAGTAGACGAAGCTTGCACGGCATGTGTCGATATTAGTTATGTTGTAACCAACCTTTGCAAAGGATGTGTTGCCAGCCCTTGCCGCATGAACTGCCCCAAAAGCGCTATTTCATTCAACAAGAACGGCCAGGCCGAAATCGATTCCGACAAATGTGTAAACTGCGGTATCTGTAAAGATGTTTGCCCTTATCGGTCAATCATCTATGTACCTGTCCCTTGCGAAGAAGCCTGTCCGGTAAACGCAATTACCAAAGACGAGCATGGCGTTGAACATATCGACGACTCAAAGTGCATCTATTGTGGCCGTTGCGTAAACGCTTGCCCTTTCGGTTCAATTTTCGAAATCTCACATATTGTCGATATTTTTCAAGCCATCAAGAAAGGCGAAAAAGTAATTGCCCTGCCAGCCCCATCGATAATGGGACAATACAACTGCGAACCGGGAAAACTTTTTACCGCCATCAAGAAACTTGGCTTTCACGATGTTGTTGAAGTTGCGCTGGGCGCAATGGAAACAACCACCAACGAAGCACTGGAACTGAAAGAAAAACTCGAGTCGGGACAACCATTTATGACGACCTCGTGCTGTCCGGGTTATGTACAGGCGGTCGAGAAACATATACCACAAGTAAAGCCGTTTGTATCGCATACCGGTTCGCCGATGTATTACACGGCCAAAATTGCCCGCCAGCGTTATCCCGATGCCAAATTGGTCTTTATCGGACCTTGCATCGCCAAGCGCAAAGAGGCCCAAAGCGATCCGAATGTCGATTTTGTAATGACATTCGAAGAGTTGGGCGCATGTCTGAAAGGTTTTGATATTTCGGTCGAGGGAAGTGAAATCAGTTCAATGGAGCAGATAACATTCGAAAGCCGGGCTTTTGGCCGTTCGGGCGGCGTCATCGAAGCCGTAAAAGCAGAAGGGCTGAAAGTCGATATTCAGGCCGTTCAGATTGACGGACTCAATAAAAAAGGGATTAACCTGCTTAAAGC
>CAYOJD010000161.1:0-4479 GCA_964404205.1 uncultured Prolixibacteraceae bacterium | reverse complement strand
CCAATTCTGGAATTAAAGAAAATTATCGACGAGCAGGTTAAAGATAATTAAAATACAAAACTACCGCTAACAACGGGTATAAGCAATGGCGGGGCTTGTAGCGAATCAAGCACCTCGTCTCGCAGCGTAGGTCTGTAACGTGGGATACGGACGCAGCTACGAAATCCGCCACTGCGCCAAGCGCCAAAACGTTGTAAAAGAGACCACAGACTTCACTTCAAGAAAGAAATTATTATAACTTTAAAAAATAATATCAAAATAGAAGAAATTTAATAATGTGTAATTCAAAAATATCCATTCGTTTCTTTGACGACCGCGAAGTTCGAGCTATTTGGGATGAAGAAAATGCCAAGTGGTGGTTTTCTGTGTTGGATATTGTTGCAGTGCTTACCGACCAAGATGACTATACAAAAACCCGCAATTATTGGAAATACCTTAAAGCCAAGTTAAAGAAAGAAAACAGCCAAGTGGTTAGTGCCACTACCCAGTTGAATTTTCTTGCTCCAGACGGTAAAAGACGTTTTGCTGATATGTTAGATTACAACGGCATAATTTCATTGGGTAAAGAATTCCCCGGTAAAAAAGCAAACCGATTTATTGAGTGGTTTACATACAGTGATGAGAGTATAGACGGGAAAAGTAAAACAAAAGCGTATGCGCTATTTGACAGTTCATTCATCGACAGTATAGAAGTTGGTACAACCAAAGGGTTACAACAAATTCACGCTTATTTATTTGGTGGATTATATGATTTTGCCGGACAAATAAGACAAAAAAACATTTCCAAAGGTGGTTTTCAATTTGCTGTATCACGATTTTTAGGTGACACGTTAAAGCAAATAGAAGCAATGCCCGAAACTTCATTTGACGATATCGTAAACAAATATGTTGAAATGAATATTGCCCATCCTTTTATGGAAGGCAATGGAAGAAGCGCCCGAATATGGCTGGATTTGATGCTAAAAAAACGTCTCAAAAACTGCATTGATTGGAGTAAAATAAGCAAGCGAGATTATATGAACGCAATGATGCTAAGTCCAACAAAAAGTAATACACTGAAAACGCTATTAAATAATGCGCTTACCACTAAAATAAATGACCGTGAAACATTTATGAAGGGTATTGATTATTCCTATTACTATGAAGAAAATGAATAAAGACAAAAACAACAAAACGCTAACAAAGGCTAAAATCAAGCGGGCAGATAGTGGTAATTTGAAGGGTATTGCAACTAATAAACTTCAGTGCTGGTTGACAGTTAAGTGCTCAGAAATGCCCGCCAGCTTTTAGCCTCAGCCGTCAGACTGTGCAAAAACTAACCTATCATTGTGAATAACTTAAATAGCTGACGTTCAATAATCCGGGTTGTTTTTGGTATCTTCAGGATATCAAAAAAAAAGAAAGATATGCCACACGTTACAGGCCAGCAGCGAAACCAGATGATGATGTTCAGTCTGGAAAGCGCTGTTGCAGCCGATTCGTTTGCCCGGGTCATCGATGCCTTTGTGGATGCCACCGACCTTGAAAGTTTCGGTTTTGCTCACGTTCGCCGCAAAGCCGAAGGGTGCCCCTCGTTGGGATGCCAGAATTGTGTAAAGCACTGAAAAAGTGCTGCCTTGATGTTATAAACCTGCTTTATCGGCTGTTTTGGGGTCATTTAAAGTACTCCGATTTTTCAACCATCAATAAAATACATTTTCCTGACGGTAAATTGTCGCTTGCCTAAACGATTTAAAATCATCTGCAAATAACTATTTTTAACAAAACATTTTTTGAAAACCAGTTTTTGCACATACTCCCGTTATAGCCAAGTTAAATCGGTGGAGTTTTTTCGCAGTTCCGGGTTTGCTTTGGGTTATCGCAATGTTTGCAATAAGTTTGTTGTTTGTGGCATCAAAGCGTTATTCATGCGCTATTTTAGGTGCAATGGCAGCCCACTCTGCATTTAATTTAGGTATGATATATACGATATTCTATATGATGTGATTTTACAAAATATAACGTGATATTTAACATCTGTTATGGCGGTTGTTTGACACAATGAAAAAAATGTGTTACTTAATCGGCAGAAATATCAGACTACATGAACTCAACAAATGCACAACTTTCAGCCTTTTCCGACTCGAAGAGTCACTACGAAATTCTTGATGGATTGAGAGGAGTGGCTGCCGTAATGGTTGTCATCTTTCACTTGTTGGAGACCTTTACCGGTGGAAACCATCTTATTCAGATAATGAACCACGGCTATCTGGCTGTCGATTTCTTTTTTGTCCTTTCGGGATTTGTCATTGGCTATGCTTACGACGATCGCTGGGGCAAAATGACCCTGGGTGGTTTTTTTAAACGCCGTTTAATCAGGCTGCACCCAATGATTATTATGGGGATGATTATTGGCGCCATCGGTTTTTACTTTAGTGCATCGCCCATTGTTTTCCCCAAAATCAGTGGTACTCCGGTATGGGAAATGTTGCTTGTGATGTTTATCGGGTTCACCTTGTTGCCTGTGCCGCTTTCGATGGATATCAGGGGATGGACCGAGATGCACCCGTTAAACGGTCCGGCATGGTCGCTTTTCTTCGAATATATTGCCAATATTCTTTATGCGCTCTTTATCCGTAAGTTTTCAAATAAAGCGCTGGCAGTGTTGGTCTTTTTGTCGGGCTGCGCGCTGGTACATCTTGCGGTAACCAGTCCGAATGGCGATGTGATTGGCGGCTGGGCACTCGACCCCACCCAAATCAGGGTTGGACTTACCCGTCTCTTTTATCCGTTCTTTGCCGGATTGCTTTTGTCGCGTATGGTAAAGCCAGGGAAGATAAAAAATGCCTTTTTATGGTCGAGCCTGTTGATTATCGTTGTTCTTTCCATTCCGAGAATTGGCGGCAGCGAGAACCTATGGATGAATGGCCTCTACGATTCGCTGATGATAATCTTCATTTTCCCGTTGATTGTTTATATCGGGGCCAGCGGTAAGGTAACTGGTACCGTTGCATCGAAGGTGTCCCGCTTTCTGGGCGACATTTCCTATCCGATTTATATTATACATTACCCACTGATTTATATTTTCACTGCATGGGTGGTCGACAATAAGGTGCCTATGGCTGACGCATGGTTACAGGCGTTGGTAGTCCTGGTTTCATCGATAGCGATTGCTTACGGCAGTTTGAAACTTTATGATGTACCGGTACGAAAATGGCTGGCCAAAAAATTTCTGGCAACAAAAAGCTGATACAGGCAGAACATTAATAATATCGGAATGTAAATATAAACAAGCAGCGCGGGCAATTGTCTCATAGCGTACGGCAATGACAGACAGAATCCTAACCAACCTGTCGTAAAAATGAGATATAAAAAGAAGAGAAAAAAGAATAATAATTTTCTGAAGGCAGCCGGAGCTGCAATTGCCTTTGCCGTTGTGGCAGCGATCCTGATATCCTATTTTCAAACAAGCAGCTACCGGTATCGTTCTCTACGAAGCGAAAACCTCTCCCTATCGAGATCGGAATATCTGTTTGGAATAGACATTTCGCATTATCAGGGCACGATCGATTGGTCGGAAGTAAGCCTGTCGGGCCATCCGATTGAATTTGTATTTATCAGGGCCACCATGGGAAAGAACGGGAAAGATGCCCACTTCGCTTTGAATTGGGAGAAAGCAAAAGAGTATGGCTATCTGCGCGGGGCTTACCACTATTACCGGCCGAACGAGAACTCAACTGAACAGTTCAATAATTTTGCTTCAACGGCAGAACTGCAGACCGGCGATTTCCCACCCCTGCTCGATATTGAAAAAACAGGTATTTACGGCAAGGAAAACTTGCAAAAAGGAGTTTTAAACTGGTTAAAACTGGCCGAAAAGAGATATGGGATAAAACCGATAGTTTATACCGGAAGAGATTTTTACCAACAAAACCTGAAGGGCTACATCGACGATTACCAGCTGTGGATTGCCTCCTACGCCGACGATTATCAAATAGATTCCATCGACTGGAGTTTTCATCAGTTCACTGATAGGGTAATCATAAGAGGGATAAAAGAGAATGTTGACGGCAACAGGTTTAAGGGGAGTTTAATCGATTTAAATGAGATCTGTTTGACCGATTCGATGGTAGGCCAAACACCAATACAATAAGCCTCTTCGGCATCGAAAATTACATCCCGGTTAAATTTTAAAGAGATCCCAAACCTTAGCCCCCTTTTTTCGTATTTTCGTGCAGAGAAATCAACTAAGTTTTTATTACATGATAAAATTACACACACAAAGTCTGGTTTTAATCGCACTGGTATTTGCCATCGGTGGCAAGGCCATTGCTCAGGAACAATATAAAGAAAAAAAACCTGCTACCGCTATCGAAATTTACCCAGGCGGGACTTTCTACAAAGTGGAACAATATGAGCAGGTAAAAAGCAAGAAAGCGCCCAAAAGTATAATCCTGCTTATTGGCGACGGAATGGGGCTCAGCCAGATTCATGCCGGGA
>CAYOJD010000160.1:0-4564 GCA_964404205.1 uncultured Prolixibacteraceae bacterium | reverse complement strand
CATATATGTTTAACCCTTTTTTATTCGTTATTCTATTGAATACTCGACACTGACCACTACCCTCACCTTCTTATAAATATCGGCAACATTGGCAAAATATCCACCATCGCCTTGCCCAAGAGATTCGTCCCTGTCGACAATCGAAAACAATCCCTGATTGGCACGCTTCAATTTACCGAGACTGGAATTGCTTTCGTCGGCAAATGTTTCAGCTGCCTTTCTGGCGTTTTGCGTTGCTTCAGTAAGCATTTCTGGTTTTATTTCATTGAGCTTGGTAAAATAAAACTTTACAAAATAGTCGCCCCTGTTATTTAGCACAACGCCAACTTTCAGCAAATCATCAGTCATCCGGCTTACTGACAGTATTTTATCCACATCGCCACTTCGCACCTGAATAACTTTATCAACAATATAACGGAAGTTTCTGTCCGAATCGTAATTGATGTATTCCTGGGCCATTTTATCACTGACAGTCAAATCCTTCTGAATAATCTCATCGCTTTTAATCCCGTTTACCGTCAGAAAATCAACAACTTTATTTTTCACCAGTTCAATTGATTTACTTGCATCTGATAAATCATTGTCAGCCACGCGGCATTGAATGGTCCAAACGGCAAGATCGGATTTGACTTCACGTTCCGAAAACCCTTTCACTGAAATAGTCCGATCTTCCTTTTTGAAACGTTGTATGGCCCGGCCAAGAATGGCAGCGTTCAGCCCAAGAGCCAAAACAAGACCCATAATAATGACGATAAGCGATCTCTTTTCCATAAAACAAATTTATGATTCAACATGTAATGAATTTGCAGTGATTGAAATATAGGATAATCATTTGAATTTCGCAAATTGAAGTCTCGGCTAAAACCATTTCCATAACCTATTTGCAGAGCTTTCAATGGTTGTTTTAAAAAAAACGTTTTACGTAAAAACTTTTGAGAAAAAAGTGTGCTTAAATTAAACCTTTGTATACTAATTATGTCGAATAATAACTCTTCAGAGAATTGAAAGAGAGACAAACCGGTAAAACTTATCTGACTCGTGAAAATTGAAATTAACGCACTGAACAAAATCTATCCAAACGGGAACCACGCGCTGAAAGATGTCAGCATGACCATTGAAAATGGGATGTTTGGGCTGCTTGGGCCAAACGGTGCCGGAAAATCAAGCCTGATGCGTATTCTGGTTACACTTGCCAAGCCCACTTCAGGAGAGATTTTAGTGAACGGGCTCGACCTGCAGAAAAACCGAAAAGAGATAAGGCGTATGCTCGGTTATTTGCCACAGGACTTCCGTTTCTTTGCCAAGTTGCGCACTTACGAGTTTCTGGATTATGCCGCCCGACTGGCTGGTTTAACCTCTTCGTCGCAACGAAAGGATATTGTTGAAAAGATGCTCGAGGAGGTTGGTTTGTACGAAGCCCGGAACAGGTTTGCCAACAACCTGTCTGGGGGGATGAAACGCAGGTTGGGTATTGCACAGGCCCTTATCGGCGACCCCAAAATTATCATTGTCGATGAGCCAACAACAGGTCTCGACCCTGAAGAACGAATCAGGTTCCGCAACCTGCTCACCCGGGTGAGCGATCGTGACGTAATTATTATTCTTTCGACACATATTGTAGGCGATATTTCAAGTACCTGTACCGATATGGCATTAATGAACCGTGGAGCGCTGGCCTACAAGGGCGCACCCGAGAACCTGATTGAAATGGCCAAAGGTAATGTTTGGAAGATCGATGCCACAGAAACGGAATATTATGAAATTCAGGAAAAGTATCCAATCATCTCATCAATTCCTGCCGATGGTGGCTGGGAAGTTCAGGTAGTGGCCAAAGATGTAAATGGATATGCCGGCGAACAGATTGAACCCAATCTGGAACATGCTTATGTGAATTATATGGAGTTCGAGCTAAACCAACGTTGGCACGAAATTTAATTAGTATAACTGATTATCATTTAAATTAAAATCTATGAAAGCGCTCCACAATATTCTCACCGTTGCAAAATACGAATCAAAGACTCTTTTCAGAAGCTGGTTTTTTCGCATCTTCTCCATCCTGGCTTTAGTATTTGTCTTTATTTTCAATTTGGGTTCGCAAACAAGTATTGGTTTCCCAAGTGGCGACATGGTGGCCCTGCCATCCATTGTTCCGTTTATCAACCTCTATATCATCAATATAGCGCAAGCGGTAATAGCAGTCTTTCTGGCATCCGACTTTCTTCGGCGCGACAAGAAGCTGGATACGACCGAGGTAATCTATATGCGCTCGATGACCAATGCTGATTATGTGATAGGCAAAACATTGGGGAATATCTGGGTTTTCTTTATCCTCAATTTTATTGCGCTGGGAGTAGTTGCCGTTTTCAATTTGGCATCGCCTTACACACAGTTTAGGCTGATGCCCTACTTTTACTATTTTCTGCTTATCAGCCTCCCCACGCTTATATTTATACTTGGCTTCTCTTTTTTTCTGATGTCGGTCATTCGAAATCAAGCAGTTACTTTTCTAATTTTGTTAGGTTACATTGCAGCCACACTTTTTTACCTGCAATCGAAGTTCCATTATCTGTTTGATTATATGGCCTTTCACTTGCCAATGACATGGTCGGATTTTGTTGGTTTTGGCTTTTTGAAGGATATTTTGATTCACCGTGGCATTTATTTTTTCCTTGGTATCGGCTTTATCGGATTAACCATCATGTTATTGAAGCGGCTGCCACAGTCGCAGATAGTACGTAAACTTACATTGGCAACCAGTGTATTGTCATTGATTTTCGGGTTTGCGTTGGGTTTTGTTTATATTCAGAATATCAGGGAGCAAGACCATGAACGCAACCTTATGGTTGATGTGAACGATCGCGTGGCAGATGTACTTCCGGTAACGGCAAAAAACTATCGTATCGAACTTGAACACAAAGGGAAAGAGATTGATGCAACGGTTTCGATGACATTGAAAAATGAGCAAAAAGAACCATTGGAACAAATTATCCTCTCGCTCAATCCGGATTTAAAAATAACCCAACTGACAGGTGCCGGCTTCGAACGCGAAATCCAATTGATAAAAATCAAACCAAACATTGCCCTCCGGCCGGGCGACTCTCTCTCGATTCAGATAAGTTACAGCGGAACAATCAACGAATCGTACTGTTACCTCGATATGACCCGCGAACGGCTCGAAAAGTGGCTTAGCCGCGGGAACGGGATTGTTGACAAAAAACATGCATTTATCACCGATGATTTTTTGTTGCTAACCCCCGAAACACGCTGGTACCCAACACCCGGAATAAACTATTCAACTAAAGGGTTAAACTGGCTTACTGTTCAGTTTTCACAATATCAACTTAAGGTTAAAACCGACAACCAACTGCAAGCATTGTCTCAAGGCAAAGCAACTGACGATGGAAATGGAGTATGGCACTTCGAACCGGAACAACCGCTGACTCAGATTTCATTGGCCATTGGCCGCTATGAAACCCGCAAGGTTACCGTCGACAGCATTGAGTATTCGCTCAGTTTTCTGAAAGGGCATAACACTTTCGACCAATATTTCAAGGAATTGCCCGATTCTATTGCTCCCGTTATCCGCGATTTGAAAAAAACATGGGAGGCCAAAATCAGAATGGAATATCCTTTTCAACGGCTACAGTTGGTCGAGATACCAGTACAGTTTGCATCGTTCAATCATGTTTGGACCAGCAGTATGGAGCAGGTTCAGCCCGAAACGGTATATCTTCCCGAAGGCGGTTATCGCCTAAACAGCGCCAATTTTGCCCTCTCCAAACGTTTCGCCGAGAGAATGAACCAACGGAACAACGAAACCATTACCCCTCGTGAGACGGAGGAAAATTACCTGAAAAGGTTTGTAAACGAAGCCTTGCTTACCAGTAAAACCAATCAGTTTGGCGGCAATGCCGGTTTCAGGATACAATTTGGCGGGCCTGGGACTCAGGCCGAAGAGGCGAACCCCTATTTTTTGTTTCCAAATTTTTACAACCATGTCACCAATATTTCTTCGGCTGAATACCCGATAACCAACCGAATCATAGAAGCCTATATTTCGAAAGCAGCAACCGAAACTGGAAATCAGTGGATGCGCAACATGGCCGGATTGTCGGAAGACGAAAAAGGGAATATTGCCCTTCAGGATAAATCTTTTGAAAGTTTATTGAAAGAACAAGACGATCCTGATATTATTGACAATGTAATTGTTACCAAAAGCGGTTTTTTATTTGCACTGATGAAAGGTGCTGTTGGTCCCGAAAAATTTGATGACTTCATTTATCAATATCTCAGTTCGCACCGTTTTATTGCCGTTCCGGTTGACGAGCTAAACAACCAACTCACTACAAGTTTCAATCTCGATTTAAATCGTTATATGCCCGAATGGTACAAATCAAAAGCATTACCCGGCTACATTATTTCAGGCGTAAAAGCAACTAATTTTCAGGATAACGATCAGGTAAAAACAGCCGTTTCGTTTGTGGTAACCAATACCGAAAATATTCCCGGAGCAGTTACGGTCAACTTTAGGCTTGGCGGAGGAGGCCGCGGTGGTGGCGGTGAT
>CAYOJD010000159.1:0-4677 GCA_964404205.1 uncultured Prolixibacteraceae bacterium | reverse complement strand
ACGTGCACGTTTGTGCAAAGCTTCCCCAAACAAAAAGTGGAGGCATAATCATTTGATTAAGGCTTCACCTTACGGGAACAGGGGTTATCAACATGAAATATCGAACATTCCCCAGCCCTATTCTCGCTGAATGAAAAGCATAAAAAAAGGCTTTCGCGAATAACGTGAAAGCCTTTTTTGCAATGTCGAAACCTATTATTTTTTCAGCCATTTGTCGAGCCACTCGAAATAGACCCGTTGCCAAAGGATGCCGTTTTGTGGTTGCATCACCCAGTGGGTTTCGTCGGGAAAGAGCAGAAACTCGGCCGGAATGCCTTTTAACCTTGCACTGTTAAATGCGCCCATACCTTGTGTATAAGGAATCCTGAAATCTTTTTCGCCATGAATAACCAACAGCGGGGTATCCCAGTTTTGCACAAATTTATGGGGCGAAAACTGTTCGTAACTCTTTTGGGCCACGCTGTTTTTGAAATCCCAGTAGGCACCTCCGTAATCGAAATTGACAAACCACATCTCCTCGGTGGTCGAATACATCTGTTCGAAGTTAAAAATTCCGCAATGCGAAATAAAAGCCTTGAAACGGCCCTGATGTATTCCGGCCAGATAGTAAACCGAATAACCGCCGTAGCTTGCGCCTACCGCACCCAACCGTTCTTTGTCAACAAAGGGCTCGGCAGCAACCGAATCGATAGCCACCAGATAATCTTTCATATTCTGGCCGCCATAATCGCCCGAAATCTGTTCGTTCCATTCCTGTCCAAAACCGGGTAACCCGCGACGGTTTGGGGCAACGATAATATAATCGTTGGCCGCCATCATCTGGAAATTCCAGCGATACGACCAGAACTGGCTGACAGTACTTTGAGGGCCACCGCCGCAATACAACAGTGCCGGGTATTTCTTATTGGGGTCGAAGTGGGGTGGATAGATTACCCAAACCAACATTTTTTTGTTGTCGGTGGTGGTTATCCAGCGCTCTTCTACCTTTCCGAAAGTGAGTTGTTCCATCAAACCTTTGGTAACTGCGGTAATGGCTTCGTCTTTTCCGGTAGTAGCATCGACCCGATAAATCTCGGCCGGTTGCGACATCGAAACCTTACCGGCAATCAGTTGATTGCCGGCGGGAGCTACATTCATATAATCGTGAACGCCATCGGTAATCCGGTTGAACTGGCCATCGGCCAAATCGTAACGATAAATCTCGTCGGTGGCATGAATATCGGATATCAGCCAAACCGATTTGCTGTCGGCGCTCCAGTTCAATCCCTGAACATTCTGATCGAAGTTGAGCGAGCAATCTTTTTTCTCGCCGGTAGCGAGGTCGGCAATAAATAGACGGTTCTTATCGGCTTCGTACCCATCGCGGGCCATGCTTTCCCAAGCCAGATATTTTCCGTCGGGCGAGAAAGTTGGATTGATATCGTAACCCATCATTCCCTCGGTAAAGTTTTTGGTGGTTCCCGAAAGCAAATCGTAAATATAGATATCGGTGTTGGTCGAGAGTGCGTAGTCTATTCCGCTCTTCTTTTTGCAGGTGTAGGCAATTTGTTTTCCGTCGGCGCTCCAGCTAATTTGTTCCACCCCGCCCGAAGGTTTGTTGGGCGAGTCGAAACGTTCGCCTTCCATCAAATCTTTGTCGCCGCTCAGGCGCTTTCCGTCGAACGAAGCAATAAAAACATGCTGATAGGTATAATCGTGCCAGCTGTCCCAGTGGCGGTACATCAGGTCGGTTTCCAAACGGGCGTTTGCCTTAGGTAAATCGGGATACTTATCGTGAATGCTTTGGTCGAGCTTGACCGATTTGATATACATCACCATTTTGCCGTCGGGCGAGAACTTATAGCCCGAAATACCCCCTTCGACCGACGAGATCTGTTGGGCAGCAGAACCGTCAGGGTTGATTTCCCACAGTTGTGCATCGCCCGATACGGTTGAAATATAGTAAATCTTCTTTCCATCGGCACTCCAACAGGCTTCCGACTCACGCTCGGGCGTATCGGTAATGCGTTGGCTCTCGCCTCCGGCAACCGGAACAAGATAGAGGTCGCGATAGCCTTTGTTTTCCTGGATATTGAAATAGGTCACGTCGTACAAAACCGTTTGCCCGTCGGGCGAAACAGCAATGGTACCGACACGGCCAAACGACCAAAGCACTTCGGGTGTCATCACATCGGAATTCAACTTTGGAGTTGGGGGCACGTAATTGGTGGCCGATGGTTTGGGTGCTTCGGCACAGGCACCCCAAAGCAACCAACCTGTAATAAGAGCGACAGACGATAGTTTCATGAAGATATTGTTTTGAAAGAGGCAAAATAAACCTAAATCGTTGTAAAACCAAAGCAACAGGTGCAAAAACAGAAACAGCGTCTTGTGCTGCTGCACAAAAACGCTGTTTAGAGCGATTACCTGTCCATTTTTCTACAATTGGAACTTTGCCATAACCCCAAGTTTCGAACTGTTCACCGGGTTCTTCACATTCACCTCGTTGTCGTATCGGTAAAAGAGGTCAATCGCAAATTTCTTGCTGATGTTATATTCCAGGCCGGCGGTATAACGCCATTTATCAATTTCATTTCCTTTGGGATTATTAACCTGATAGTGCATCTCGACAGAGGCATAAGGGTTTACCGGGAAATTGGGGATATTGTAGGCCACCTCCAGTTTCGACCGGAGATAACTCTTCGGGTTATACTTGTAATTGCCTAAATCTTCGTCGCGGTAAGTCGTCAAAAACTTCTCGCGCAGCGAAACTTTTAACCGTCCGAACTTGTGGCCAGCCTGTAACCACGCGCCCAACCGGTGGCGATTTTCGTAATAGTCGTCCTGCTGATTGTTGGCATAAATCCAGGTATAAAATGCACCGGCCTTGAAAGTTTTGTTCAACGAATAACTGGCACCAAGGGTAGTCATGGCCCTGTCGAATTCCGAAACATTTTGGTTCAGGCGAACCTCCTCTTCGAGCTGCACTTCAAACTTTTTGGTGAACTTCTTCGACAATTCGGCACCAAGGCTTAATCCAAAATCGTTATCCTGAGCTTTGGCCAATGGCACAACAAACAGCAGGCCAAGCAGCAATACAACGGACGATTTACAATTCATTTTTTTAAGATTAGAATATTAATAATTGGTTGTTGGTTAGTTCTGTGAGCCGTTAAAATCTCTGATTCGGGTAATGTTATCGGCAGTATTGACTTCGCGGCTGATATAAAAGACCTTCAGGTAAGCGACATCTTTCAAAAAATCGACTGACCCAATTTCGACATTGGTTACCTCCAGTCCGGTCCGTTGCTTCAAATCGACAATCAAATCGGCTTTCCTTTCGGGAAGAATCATTTCAATTTTTTCGTACACCACCAGTTTGCACGACACATGTTTCAACACCCGGTTGCTCTCCATCAGCCACGAAACCCCGATAAAGATGGCATTGGTCAAACCCAGTTCGATGTAGCTGACATTTTTGGCCAGCGCGTTGATAACCGATATCCCAATAATCGAAAAGAGATAAGTCATCTCGCGAATGGGCATGGCATCCGTTCGGTAGCGCAATATTCCAAAAATAGCAAAGAGGCCCAGCGCAAAACCGACCTGTAGCTTTACCGAATCGAGCATAAAAAGCAACATGAAAATGGTGGTGCTGGTAACGATAAAGGTGAAAAAGTAGTCGCGGCGACGGCTTTTGGGATAATAAAACAGTCGGATAATCAAACCGGTAACCAACAAGTTTATAACAAACCTGATAAGCAACAAGGTAAAATTATCGGGGTCGAAAGCCGTGTTGTAGTTTTTTAATTCCTCCAGTTCAACAAAAGGATTCATAACGAATGGATTAATTTATAAATGTATCTGATTTTTTGTTTATAAAGATTGCGTTTGGCCGCATCGTCGGTAAGCGAAATACCCAGACAATATTTGCTTACCCCGTGGGGGCGCACCCTGACTTGTGACAATATTTCGCGCATGGCCGATGGGTTTGTTCTATCCTGCTTCACCTCGATAATGGCCAGATTGGGCAACGAAGCATGCTGCCCGGTCCTTAAATTCTGAAACGAAATGTTGTAATCAATAGTCACCCGCTCGCTCATCGCGCTATTGACCAAAGTGATGCGGTTAAATCGGTTTTGCAATACCGGACGAAGCTCGTCCGGTGTAAAAACAGAATACTCCTGAATAAATTGGCCATCGACAATTAAGTCATCACCATCGTTGCAGTCGCAAAGTACCCGTTGTTTTACCGTACGCCCCGAATTGGTTTTACGTTTAAGCTCCAGAAAATTGATTCCCGAATCGAGATAACTCCTCACCCGCCATTTGATACGGTTGAGTTTCCCGTTCAAATGGGTGGTGTAGAGTTTCAGGTCGGCGGTATCGAGATAGACCGTTCCGTAATCGGCCTGACATTCACCCCCAATTTGCTGAACAGAGTATTGCAGATCCGCCTGCTGAAAGAGTTTGCGAAGAAGATGCGCCGGGAGCAGAAATTTGGTGTCGGTGCGGTTCATCAACTTCACCTGCGACATCTCTTCCAGTGATATTCTCCTCATCGAGGCGATTTCGTTCGAGAAATCGAGCGATGCAGCTTGCGCCGATGGTGCCCGGTGTTTAGCAGGCACCTCCATTTTTGACAATAGAAATGAATCGCTGCGCTGTAGCGTTATGGCAACTTCCATGATTATTTGT
>CAYOJD010000158.1:0-4714 GCA_964404205.1 uncultured Prolixibacteraceae bacterium | reverse complement strand
GATTTCGGAAACAGGAAGACGGATTGTAACTCCGGCTTGGGTAATAATCATCAAATCGTCTGTATCTACAACATTTTTGATAGAGACAAGCGAACCGGTTTTTTCGGTGATGTTGATAGTCTTTACCCCTTTCCCACCCCGGTTGGTTACACGGTAATCTTCAATTTTAGAACGCTTTCCGAATCCATTTTCAGATACAACCAAAATGTCTTCATTTTCATTCTCAACACAAACCATGCCAACCAGTTCGTCGCTTTCGCTACCCAGCGTTATCCCACGAACCCCTGAGGCTGTCCGTCCTATGGCACGTGCGTGGCTTTCGTGAAAACGAATCGCTTTGCCCGATTTAACTGCAAGCATAATTTCGTGGTTGCCATTGGTCAACCGTGCTTCAAGCAACTGGTCATTTTCACGGATAGTGATGGCATTTACCCCATTTTGGCGTGGACGGGAATAGGCTTCGAGCGAAGTCTTTTTAATCGTCCCCTTCTTGGTACAAAGAATAATAAAGTTATTGTTGATGTATTCCTCGTCTTTGAGCGATTTAACATTGATATAGGCCCTTACCTGATCATCCGGTTCAATACTTAACAAGTTTTGGATGGCTCTTCCCTTGGCTGTTTTGGCACCTTCAGGAATCTCATATACTTTGAGCCAGAAGCATTTACCCTTTTCAGTAAACAGAAGAAGGGTATTGTGCATGGTAGCGATAAACATATGTTCGAGGAAATCTTCATCACGCGTGCTCGATCCTTTCGAACCGACACCCCCGCGTGACTGAGTACGAAACTCGCTAAGCGGGGTACGTTTAATGTAGCCCATATGTGATATGGTTATCACCATATCGTCGTCGGCATAAAAATCCTCCGGATTAAATTCTTCAGCCGCATGAACAATTTCGGTTTTACGGGCATCGCCATAAGCCGATCTAATCTCAATCAACTCATCCTTGATGATTCCCATTCGGATGGGCTCGTTGGCCAAAACCTCTTTCAGCCATTCAATATGCTTACAAAGATCTTCATATTCCTGATGAATCTTATCTCTCTCGAGACCGGTCAATCGCTGCAGACGCAAATCAAGAATGGCACGCGCCTGAATTTCGTCCAGATCGAAATTGCTAATCAACCCTTCACGGGCTTCGTCAGGCGTTTTAGCATTTCGAATCAGTTCAATCACTGCATCAAGATTGTCGATGGCAATAATTAAACCTCTTAGAATATGAGCTCTTTTTTCCGATTGTTCCAACTCATATTGAGTGCGGCGAATAACCACTTCGTGGCGATGCTCCACAAAGTAATGAATCAAATCCCTGAGGTTCAACATCTGCGGGCGGCCTTTAACCAGTGCAATATTATTGACATTGAAGGCGGTTTGCAGAGCTGTGAACTTGTAGAGCTTGTTTAACACTACGCTGGCCATCTCATCGCGCTTGATATCGATAACAATACGCATACCCGAACGGTCAGACTCATCGTTGATATTGGAGATCCCCTCCAACTTCTTCTCGTTGACCATATCGGCAATCTTGATAATCAACTCAGCCTTGTTCACCATATACGGAATCTCGGTGATAATCAGCTTTTCGCGACCGTGCTCAGTTGTTTCAATTTCGGCTTTGCCCCGTACCACGATACGTCCTCGACCCGTTTCAAAGGCTTCACGCACACCGGCATAACCATAAATAATTCCACCTGTGGGAAAATCGGGGGCCTTAATCTTTTCGATCAAAACATCCATCGGCACCTGATGGTCGTCGATGTAGGCAATAATGGCATTAATGGTATCGGTTAAATTGTGTGGTGGCATATTGGTAGCCATACCTACTGCAATACCCGAAGCGCCATTAATCAACAGGTTGGGGAATTTAGTAGGCAGCACAGTCGGCTCGGAGAGCGATTCGTCGAAATTGGGTTGAAAATCAACCGTATTTTTATCGAGATCGGCTAACGCCTCTTCAGCAATCTTCTTCAATCGAGCTTCAGTATAACGCATGGCTGCCGGACTGTCGCCGTCAATCGATCCAAAGTTACCCTGACCATCAATCAAAGGATAGCGAAGCGACCACTCCTGGGCCATACGAACCATGGCGAAATAGACTGACGAGTCGCCGTGAGGGTGAAATTTACCCAATACCTCCCCTACAATTCTTGCTGACTTTTTGTACGGACGATTAGACATGGTGCCCAACTCGCTCATTCCATACAAAACACGACGATGAACCGGTTTTAGGCCGTCCCTGACATCGGGCAGCGCACGCGATACAATCACCGACATTGAATAGTCAATGTAAGCCGATTTCATCTGCTCCTCGATATTTATAGGTATAATTCTTTCAATTTCAGACATATGAATCAATATTTCTTAATCAAAATGTGTTAAAAAAGCAACACAAAAATAATCATTTTAACCGAAAGGAAAGAATAGCCGGTGCTTTAAAATTAACATTTCTGATTATTGGTCTATTTGACAAAACGTCAGTGCGACTGACACAAATAAATCCTGTTGTTTTCATAAAAATTATGCAAATCAAATTACAAATAACCCATTCACGCTCAAAGTATAATCACCACTAAAACCAATATGGGCCAATAAAAATGGGATATTCATATGAAGGTATTGCATCGAATAATTCATTAATTTAGTCGCAGGAATGATTTTTGATCAAAGCTACAGAAAGAGATTACAGAGATATGGATTCAAAATTTTCACCCAGGATTAAAGATGTACTGACCTACAGTCGCGAAGAGGCTATCAGGTTGGGCAACGATCATATTGGCACTGAGCATCTTTTCCTCGGAATCCTCCGCGATGGCGAAGGTGTGGCCATTGACGCGATGGAAAGCCTCGGAATCGATTATTCAATAGTCAAACGAGAGATTGAACTTCACCTGCGTAAAGGCAGCCCGCTGGGTATGGATGCCACTATACCGCTATTGAAAAATACTGAAAGGGCACTAAAGGTTGTTTTCCTCGAAGCCCGTGCCATGAACGAAAATATTGTCAATACAGGCCATCTGCTTTTGGCTATCCTAAAAGAGAAAGAGAGCCTGGTAACTTCACTTTTTAAAAACAGAGATTTGAGCTACGAAGATTTTAAATCAAAGATAGAAGAGCTTTCCCAGGTGGAAAACAAATCTGATTTTCCGGAAGACAGCGACGAAAACGAAGAACTCTATTCACGCGGAAGCAGTTCAGGTTCGTCGGGGTCGAAAAGCAGCAATGCTCCCAAAACCGACACCCCGGTACTCGATAACTTCGGTGTCGACATTACCAAAGCAGCCGTTGAAGGCAGCCTCGACCCCATTGTTGGCCGCGAAAATGAAATTCAACGTATTGCACAGATTCTAAGCCGACGCAAAAAGAACAACCCGGTTCTGATTGGTGAACCCGGGGTTGGTAAATCAGCTATTGTCGAGGGTCTTGCTTTGCGAATATCGCAACGAAAAGTATCGCGCGTACTCTTCGACAAGCGTGTCATCAGCCTCGACCTTGCTTCAATTGTTGCCGGAACCAAATATCGCGGACAGTTTGAAGAACGCATGAAGGCTATTCTCAACGAATTAGCTAAAGTCGACAACATTATTCTCTTTATCGACGAGATTCATACTATCGTTGGTGCCGGTGGTGCAACCGGTTCGCTCGATGCCGCCAACATGCTAAAACCCGCCCTGGCCCGCGGCGATATCCAATGTATTGGGGCAACCACACTTGATGAATACCGCCAGCATATCGAAAAAGATGGTGCATTGGAGCGTCGTTTCCAGAAAGTGATGGTGGAGCCAACTTCTGTCGAAGAGACCATTGAAATTTTAAATAACATCAAGGAACGTTATGAAGATCATCATAACGTTACTTATACCCCCGAAGCCATTGAAGCGTGTGTCAAATTAACTACCCGTTATATTTCCGATCGTCACCTGCCCGACAAGGCAATTGATGCACTGGATGAAGCTGGATCGCGCGTGCACATCTCCAACATCTCAGTTCCCGAAAGAATTGTTAAACTGGAAGAGAAAATTGAAGAGACTCGCAATGAGAAAATCCAGGCCGTAAAAAGTCAAAATTTCGAACTGGCAGCCAGCTTCAGAGACAAAGAGAAGAATCTGTTAAGCCTCCTCGACAAGGAGAAAGAGGCATGGGAAAAAGAACTCGAAAGCCACCGTGAAGTGGTGGGTGAAGAACAGGTGGCCGATATTGTAGCCATGATGTCGGGCATACCGGTTCAACGCATTGCACAGGCCGAAGGCAAACGGTTGCAGAATATGTACAACGATATGAAAAAGAGTATCATTGGACAAGACGAAGCCGTAGAGAAAATTACCAAAGCCATTCAGCGTAACCGTGCCGGACTCAAGGATCCCAACAAACCCATTGGCTCGTTTATTTTCCTTGGCCCTACCGGTGTTGGTAAAACACAATTAGCCAAGGCTTTGGCACAATATCTTTTCGATACGCCCGATGCGCTTATCCGTGTCGACATGAGCGAATACATGGAGAAGTTCTCTGTTTCCCGTCTCGTCGGTGCTCCTCCCGGCTATGTGGGCTACGAAGAAGGTGGCCAGCTGACTGAAAAAGTACGACGAAAACCTTATGCCGTTATCCTGCTCGACGAAATCGAAAAAGCACACCCCGATGTTTTCAATATCCTGCTTCAGGTGATGGACGAAGGGCGGCTGACCGATAGCCTGGGACGCAAGATTGACTTCAGGAA
>CAYOJD010000157.1:0-4779 GCA_964404205.1 uncultured Prolixibacteraceae bacterium | reverse complement strand
ATAAAAAATGTTCGATTAGATTCAACTACACTTCAAGAGAAGGGCAAAACTTGCTGTATATTGTTTCAAATATGTTATTTTTACCAAATCAAAAAACAATTAAGATCGTGTCAGACAGTTTAATTATTATTCCGACCTAAAACGAAAAAGAGAATGTCGAGAAGATGATTCATACCGTTTTCTCGCTCGCCAAAAACTTTCATATCCTTATTATTGACGACAACTCGCCCGATGGTACGGCTGGTATTGTGAAAAATCTTCAACAGAAATTTACAAACCAACTTTTTATCGTTGAACGGAGTGGAAAATTAGGACTGGGAACTGCCTATCTTACCGGCTTTGAATGGGCCATTACAAAAGGTTATCAATATATTTTCGAGATGGATTGCGATTTTTCGCACGATCCGAACGATTTGGAGCGGCTTTACAACGCCTGCGCCGCCGATGGTGCCGACTTAGCCATTGGCTCTCGTTATATTTCTGGTATTAACGTAATTAATTGGCCTTTAAAGAGGGTTTTGATGTCCTATTTTGCCTCGGTATATGTACGAAAAGTTACCGGAATGAAAATTATGGACACGACTGCCGGATTCAAATGCTACCGCAATATTGTCTTGCAAACAATTGATTTAAAGAATATCAAAATGAAAGGATATGGATTTCAGATTGAAATGAAATTCAAAACCTGGAAACTTGGGTTCAAAATCAAAGAAGTTCCTATCGTTTTTACCGATAGAAAGGAAGGTGTTTCGAAAATGAGTAGCGGAATATTCGGCGAGGCTTTTTACGGCGTAATGAAAATGAAATTAAAAAGCTATTTTCAGGATTATCATCGAAAAGAGTAATCCAGAAACCTCATATTACGTACAGAAAAATAGAGTATACTTTCAATAAAGTTCAAAATCTTAGTTAAATCTCAGTTTCAGACATGAAAGACATTGTCATCAAAGATGCTAAAGTGGTCAATGAAGGCAAAATCCTTAAAGACACCAGTTTATTAATCCGAAACGGTTATATAGAGAAAATTTTCAGAGACGAAGTGCCGGCCAATGTACTGGCTCAGGCCGAAGTGATTGATGCTGCCGGGAAGCTCCTGCTACCTGGCATTATCGATGACCAGGTTCATTTCAGGGAACCAGGACTGACACACAAAGCTGATTTGTTTACCGAATCGCGAGCCGCTGTTGCCGGCGGCGTTACCTCTTTTATGGAAATGCCTAATACTGTTCCACAAGCAACAACACAGGAAATACTTGAACAAAAATATTCCCGTGCAGCCGAGGTTTCGCTGGCCAATTACTCGTTTTATATTGGTGCAACCAACGATAATCTCGAAGAATTACTCAAGACAGATCCTTCAAAAGTATGCGGCATCAAAGTTTTTATGGGTTCATCAACAGGAAATATGCTGGTCGATAATCCCGAAACGCTTTCGAATATATTTAGCAAATCAAAAATGTTGATCGCAGCCCACTGCGAAGACGAACAGATTATTCAGGCTAATATTGCTTTAGCTAAAGAAAAATATAGTGAAGATGTTCCGGTCAGCGAGCATCCCAAGATTCGCAACGCAACAGCCTGTTTCAATTCATCATCAAAAGCGGTTGAACTGGCAAAAAGATATGGCACCCGTTTGCATGTGCTGCATTTGTCAACGGCTGGAGAAATTGCCCTCTTTGAAGCAGGTTCAGTAAAAAATAAACTGATTACCAATGAAGTATGTGTTCACCACCTTTGGTTTTGCGACAACGATTACGAAAAGCTGGGAAATAAAATCAAATGGAACCCGGCCATTAAATCGGCAAACGACCGTCAAGGTTTGATTAAAGCGTTAAACGACAATAAAATTGATATCATTGCCACTGACCATGCCCCGCATACCTCTGAGGAGAAACAACGAAGCTATTTTCAGGCACCATCAGGAGGCCCGTTGGTGCAACATTCGTTGATAGCCATGCTCGAACTAAGCCGAAAAGGAACGATTTCGATCGAAAAAATTGTTGAAAAAATGTGTCACGCGCCGGCCGATCTTTTTGGAATCGAAAAACGCGGTTACATTCGAAAAGGATATAAAGCCGACCTTGTTTTGGTCGACACAGGTCGTTGGACGGTTTCGAAAGAGAATATCCTTTCGAAATGCGGTTGGTCGCCATTCGAAGGAGAATCATTCTATTATTTTATCAACCAGACATTTGTTAACGGAAAGCTTGTTTATGAAAACAATGATCCAAACGGCAGGGGTATTTTCCATGAAGGACCGTTGGGCGAAAGACTTACTTTTAACCGAAACTATGCGGGTTAAATTTGTCATTATATCATTGTTCCTTCTGATGGCCTGCGGGCAAACAAATGCCCCCAAAACTGACTATAAAGCCAACTCTTTGGGAACAATAACTTACGATATCCCTATCAGCAACAACAATCCCGAAGATACATGGGCAGAGGAATGTATCGCCGGATTCGACAGAAAAGATTTTCTTGATAAATACTTTGAAGCTGTATATCAACACAAAATAACCGTTGTCGATTATTTTACAGGCGAAAAGATTGATGCTGATAAGATTCAAGAAATGGAAAAGAACGGAGAAATCGTTCGGGAAAAGATTGTAAGGGTTCGGTTCGAAGAAGAGTGGTACTGGAACGACAAAAGCAATCAGGTTGAGAAACGGATCAAGTCGGTAACAATGGCCTACGAGGTTTTTAATAATTTGGGAGAATCGCGTGGCTATAAACCAATATTTAAGATCGATTATCCCTCGAAACAAGAAGGGGAGTGATATAAACCGCTCCCCTCTTTTTATTTCAGCAAAAACCTTACAATCTTTCGGGTTCGCTGTTCGACATAAACCGTTCGTTCACTGATACTTTCGTCGATTGACTTTTGCGTATACGAACGAATCGTTAGCAATTCCAGCCCATCGTTATAGTGTACAACAAACTGGTTACGGAGGTCGGCCAACAGTTTATCGAAATTGCGTTCAGGCTTATCAATGGCCACCGAAAAATTCATGGCCGATTGCTGTACCAGATTGACTTTCATTCGATATTTCGACAATAATTTATAAATATTGCCAATACTCTCTTCGGCAATAAACGAAAAGTCAAGTGGCGAAATGGTAATCAACACCTGATCCTCTTTCAAAATATAGACCGGAACATACTCCATCATATGATCGATGTTGCATATTACTGAACCGGCTTCATCAGGTTCGATAAATGAACGGACATAAAGCGGGATATTCTTCTCGACCAGCGGTTTCATCGTTTTGGGATGAATTACTTTTGCACCGTAATAGGTCATCTCAACAGCTTCGCGGTACGATAGTTTATCTAATTTTTGTGTATCAGCGTACTTATTCGGGTCTGCATTCATAATTCCGGGTACATCTTTCCAAATGGTAACACTCTCGGCGTTCATCACATTGGCAATGATAGCTGCTGTAAAATCGGAACCTTCTCGCCCAAGCGTGGTTGTCAAGTTAAACGGAGTTGAACCGATAAAACCCTGCGTAATATATACTTGAGCATCAGAAAAGCTAAAAGATGCAGTCATCAACTGGTTGGTTAAAGCCCAATCGATGGAGCCTTCACGCCAGCAATCATCTGTTCGAATAAACTGGCGGGCATCGCTCCACAAACAACTTAACCCGATTTGATTTAAATATGCTGCCACAATGCGGGTCGAAATTACTTCACCCATCGATACAATCTGGTCATATTCAAAATCATAATCAAGAGATGGCTTCAATTTAAACCGCTTGGTTATTGTTTTCAAATCGGATTCAAGCTCAGCTTTGATGCCGTTTTCTCCGTCAGGAAAAAGATCGGCGACTATCTTCAGGTGATATTCCTTTATCTGCTCAACAGCCTTCTCGGCAGCAACAATATCGCCTCCAAAATAATTTTTAACAACAACTTCGAGCGCATTCGTGGTTTTGCCCATCGCCGATACCACAATTACCAGCCGACTATTGTGCTGCTGTACTATTTTAGCAAGATTCCGAACGCCTGATGCATCTTTTACCGAGGCACCACCAAATTTGAATATCTTCATTTTCAATTGTTTTTCGATATAAAACTGACAAAACTTCGATATGCAAAATAGGAAATTCGGCAGATATTTTTATAAAATTCCGATTGATGATTAAAATATCAATATACTATTCCAACTCTATTTCCCGACGGATTTTCCCGTTTTCCCACATGTGGGTGGCCCAGTAAACAAATGGAGTATCGGCTAAAGCTACCAAAAACTTCAGGATATAGGTGGTAATCAATATTTCGATTAATACCTGGCCTTCGTAAATGCCATAAAAGGCAACAAATGTAAAAATAACACTATCAATTAATTGAGAAACTATTGTCGAAAAATTATTGCGCAACCAAAGCCAGCGTTTACCCGGAAATTTATCTTTCCAGAAATGGAAAGACCACACGTCGTGATGTTGCGAAACGAGATAGGCCAATAAACTTGCAAAGGCAATGCGTGGCATGATGGTGAAAATATTTGACAACGATTGATGGGTCTGTTCAGCAAAAGCATCACCGGCTAACGGCTGAAAAAAGAGCGCAAGATTCATCAATATTGTCATGGCAATCAGACTAAAGAAGCCAATCCAAACAGCCTGAGATGCGCTCCGTTTACCATAGATCTCGGAAAGAATATCCGTTACAAGAAACGATGTGGCATAGGTGACATTCCCGAGTGTTGCAACCATTCCAAACAACTTAACAGTCTGAATTACTTCAATATTGGCAATAATGGTTGATACTGGAATC
>CAYOJD010000156.1:0-4880 GCA_964404205.1 uncultured Prolixibacteraceae bacterium | reverse complement strand
TGCTATTCGCGAATCCGGGCGATGAATCTATCATAAAAAAAGCAATCAATCGTTTTTTTTTGTAAATTTAAATAAGATATCCAATTTATTAAGGTTAGTGAATTGGAATATTTGATGGTAAGATTTAAAAGTAACATTAAAATCATCAATCAAAATGACGAAGGACGAAGTAGCAAATATGGAAACATTTATGATTGTCGAGAAAATCTGCAGCGATAATTATATGGTTTGGAACGAACATCTTGGCTTTCGTTCGGCATTTCATCTTTTCTGTGTCAGGCACCATCAGATACGTGTTTTATTGCGAAAACTTGAAAAATTGCAGGGCTTCAAATCTTTTCAATTGGAACTGTTTAAATTTCAGATGGTCGAACAGACAAAGGCGTTGGCTTCGCAATTGCGCATATTCGCTTTCAGTAACGATATGGCCGGGTTGATGGACAAACTAAATTTTACAATTCCTGAAAGGGAAAGCAAAGCGTGGTTCGAAAAAGCCAAAGAAATCCTTGACATTGCGGTGGCCAACGGGGTAGCGTTGCGAAATTGGGACATTAGCATGTTGATGCTTGGCGAACTGGAACAAAGTATTGAAAGCTATCAGTTGTGTTCGGCAGACCCAAAGTTGGTCAAACAAGAGATGGAGCAACTTGATTTGCAAATCGCCGATTTAATACGGTCGGCCAAAAATATCCTGAGGGATAATCTCGATCCACAGGTCGTTTCGTTTAAATGGAGCGACCGCCATTTTCACGACCTTTATGTGAATGCCCGGGGAAATCATCCCACCTATACCGCCTCTTTGCAGGGAACTGTTATCGACGATGCAACCCATTTGCCGATCGGAAGTGCTGATATAACCATCAGCGAATTAAATGTTTCGAGACATATTACCCCGTTAGGCCATTTTATTTTTTATCATTTGCCTCCCGGTACATATCATGCCAAAGTACAAAAGTTTGGCTACGAGGATCGGTTGATCGAAGTAATAGTTCCGGAACGCGACGGCGAGAATATCGACATCGAGATGCACCACGTTTAGTGCTGTTGCCCAAGATATTGTTGGATAAATTTGAAGGCAGTCGGTACGTCAATTCGTTTGGCGATAATCTTTTTATGGGCATCCAGTATATAAAGTACCGGCGTTGTACTGATATCGTATAAGTGGCGAAAATTGGAACTATTCAACGGATCCCATACATTGGTCCACTCGTGAATCCCATATTTCTGAATCGCCTCCATCCACTCATCACGATTGGGTTGTGTACATACTGCAAAAACTTCGACTCCTTTGTTTCTCAACGGGATATATAAATCTTTAAAAAGTTCAGGAGTTGTTTTCTGACAATGGCTGCAATTGGGTTCCCAAAAATAGAGCAGGGTAATGGAGCCATTCATCTGACGAAGACTGTAGTAATTTCCTTCCGAATCGGGCAATTTCAGGTCGGGCGCAATTCTCCCAATCATATTGGGTTCGGTTAACCGAACTTTATTCGCAATTTTGGATTGCGATACCGAATCAAGAAATGAGGCTTCGCCTGTGAGTACATATTTTTTGGCCAACGAAACAAAGAGGCTTTCCATTCCCATAATTTCCGACTGATTGCTCATATTCAACAGATAAAGCAAAATATATTGATACATCTCGGGATTGACTTTTGCACGACCGGCAACTTCAATCGCCGGGTGTATCATTGAATCGGGTATCTGAAGTAAACTTCTTTTGAAGTAGGTTTCCAACTTTTCATCGATAAGTGGTGTGCGAACAAAGCCGGGTTGTGTAAAGTTGAAATTGTCCCAGAAATGATTTCGGATAAAGTGGTAGCGGTTTGCCCAGCGAAGCGAATCGGGGTTTTTGTCTCTTTCTGAAGGTTCAAATAATGGCTGCCTGGGAAGCAGCATAGACCGGAAAAAATCGCCAAGAAACTGACCTTTGAACTTTTGCGATTGCGTTTCCCAGTATTGTTCCATCTCATCGTTCAATGCCGAAAGTCTGGCACCAATAGCTTTGACCGAGTCGGCAATGGCTGAGTGGTTCGTCAGGGCCTGTTGAAGTTTGAGCTGTCTGTCGCGCTGTGAGGCCAAAAACGATTGGTATTGATGGAACGTAACACTCTCTTCGGCTCCCGAGAATTTGTTTTTGACCGGCTCAGAAAAGTGGGCTTCAATGTCGAATGTTTGATCGCTACCCACCAGAAATTCGAAAAAATTGTTGCCGTCGAGATAAACCAGATAAATACCTTGTCCGAGTGGTTTTTCCCCCTCGAAGATGGCCATGCCTGTACCATCCACCCGGGCGGAATCAACTTTGTACACATTCTTTCCAAAATAGTTGGCCAGATAAAGGGTTGTATCACTGATGCCTGATAGTTTTACCGTGATCCGGTGTGCAGGTTTTGGATGGGCTGAGATGAGTACTGTCCAAACGAAAATCGCAACAAAAATTATATATCGAACGGACTGGGCAAATTTCATCGGCTGGTATTTTGTTATCTGCGCCATAAAAATAGATTTTCAACCATTAACAACAAAATTTTCAATCGAGACCATTTCAATAAAGGGCTGTTGTAACAGAGTCAGTGACGGAGATTGAAAACAGTTTTTAGCGGTTAAATGCAAATTACAGGTAAGCCATAAAAAAATAGTAAAAAACCGGGAGATTAAGTTTTTTTACTTATTCCCGGTTTAATGATTAATAATCACTTGTAAAAATCTAATTGATAGGGATATATGTTTATGGAACTAAATTGACATTTCCATAGCTGCTGTTCACTTTGACCGCTGATTTTGGCGATTCGCTGTTTCCAATCACACCATGCACTTCGTAGCTGGTATTTTCGCGGATGCGGCTCGAGAATTTGCCATCGGGATGGGTGAGGTTGCAGTAGCGGACAGTTCCGTCGAGACGGTACGAAGCACCCGGTTCGATTCCCAGTTTGATAGAGGCATATTTATTCTCGATGTTAATGGCTTCGAAACCGGCAGGTATGGAACCGACGCTGATATTTCCGTAACCATTGATGAGATCGAGCCTGCGTGCAAGTTTTTCAACCGAGATTCCTGTATACATCGAGTTGACATTAAGATTGGTGATGTTGCGGAACTTAATGTTGTCGTAACGGGAATCGAGCAAGATATCCTGAGCGTCGCCAGATTCGATGGTCGAATAACGGGTTTCAAGTCTTAGATTTTTGCCTTTGTCGAGATAGAATTTTGAATATTTCAGCACCAGGCTAAGGTCGTTGGTTTCGGTGGCATATACCTTACTGTAGGCAATATCCATCATCAACTGAGGTGAGAGCAGGTTTTTAGCCCGGAGTTCGCCATACTTAATTTCGAAATTTCCATTTCCGGTAAGGTTTGCCATATTGACCGAACCATATTTTTGCGAAACATCGAGGTCGCGGTCGGCCGGAACTGAAATATTGTAATCAATACTGAACTCCTGGTTCGAACTGAAGTTGTTGGCAAAAACAGTTTCGGCTGATACCGTGCTGCCCGATTTCGATACGTTGACACTGATTTGGTCGAGCAGACGGCGCGCTTTGTCGTTGTTGCCATCGACCCAGATTGTTACGTCGATAATTACAGAATCTTTGCGGCTGTCGCTGATGGTAATGTTCCCGTATTTGTTGTCGAGGTCGAGTTTTTGGACCTGACTGACCGGAAAACTTCGATAGACTTTTTTCGAGATTTTCTGGGCTTGCAGGGCAAACGGGCTGATGAGCAGCAGGATTGCCACCAATTTAAAGAGATTTGTTTTCATTGTATTTGATTTTTTGCTGTTTAACTTTTTCCAGATCTGTTTTAATTCTATTAACGATATCGAGTTTTGTTTGATAATAATCAATCATGGCGTTGATAATTCTTTCGTCGTTGGGGTTTAGCTCATATTCTTTTTTGAGCGTATTGAAAAGACTGTCCATTTCAGCCATCTCTTTCTTGATTTGTGCAATTTCAGCCTGTGATCCGACGCCTTCACGGGCCATCTCTTCCAACTGATTGATTCCGTTGTCGATGCGCGTGTTGTAATAGATAGCTGCTTCACCAAGTTCGTTGTTGGTGGCAGGGCGGAGATTGTCATTCTGCTTTCCGTTCTGAAGATTGACCGTGATATCGACAATTAAAAGCAGAATGATGGCTACAGCTGCACCTTTGAGAAACATGGGCATCAACCGTCTCTTTTGATTGTGGTTTTGTGCTTTCAGTTTCGATTTGAAACGTTCCAGGTGGCCATCCGCAGGTTCCATGTCGAACCCTGCGCGGTTCTCCGTGATTATTTTATCGAATTCATCCATAATTCTCCATTTTTAATTTTTCGATTCTCTTACTGATCAGCAATTCTTTCAACTTTTGTCTGGCCCTGAAAAATTGGGTCCGCGATGAAACATTCCTCACGCCAAGAATTTCGGCTACCTCTTCGTGGTCGTACCCTTCCAGCAGAATTAGCGAAAGAACGGTACGATAGCCATCGGGTAGTTCGAAGATGGCTGTTTTAATTTTGTCAACCGTAAAGTTTTCATTGCTGTCAGGCATCTCATCGGTTACCGGCAAATTGGCATTGAGCTCTTCGAACTGAACCTTTCGTTTGCGTAAATAATCGAGCGAGCGATTGATAACAATTTTTTTAAGCCAGGCCCCAAAGCTGACATCCCCTTTGTAATGTTTCAACTTTCTGAAAGCGGTAAGGAACGATTCCTGCATAATATCTTCGGCATCAGTACGGTCGGCTACGATTCGCAAACTGGTATTATACATGGCTTTGTAATAAAGTTTGTATATTTCGAATTGCGCATCCTGCTCTTCGTCGAGGCAGCGGTCAATCAATTGCTGATGGATATTTAGATACTTTGTTCCCAACTTTTCTCTTTTCTGCGTTAATG
>CAYOJD010000155.1:0-4931 GCA_964404205.1 uncultured Prolixibacteraceae bacterium | reverse complement strand
GTACAAGTTCTAAAGTAAAACAGAAAAAGACTTGACTACGATACTTGAACAGGATGGTGACTGAATTAAGTGGCTAAAGCCTGCATTATCACAGTTTAATATCTATTACGGTCGTCCTTCCAAAAACTACACGCCCGATTTCATTGTCGAAACACACGACTATATCGCAATGGTTGAAACCAAAAAGAAAGACGATGTAGAATCCGAAATAGTACAGTCAAAAGCCAAGGCCGCTTTAAACTATTGTATCAATGCCACTGAGTATAATAAACAAATCGGTGGCAAACCGTGGAAATACGTTCTGATTCCCCACGATGCAGTCAAGATGAATATGAGTTTTGGCTTTTTGACGAACAGCCACGAAGTAAAATCATTATAGGTGAATCAAATGAATGGGCAATTACAACTGTTGGGGTTAACTGGCCAATAAGGGAAAATCGGCCCTGTCCAATCTTTCAGTCTTGCCAAATCCATATCTTGTGTGTATCTTGTGTGTATCTTGTGTGTATCTTGTGTGTATATTGTGTGTTTAAAAACACGCAATATACAGGGATAATACCCGTAAGATACGGAAAAAATTTGGTTCTGTATATATGCTCATATACGGGCTGTCTGGCCATAGATTTGCGGAGCCCTTTTGAAGTCTGCACGCCTGAATTTGCCGGTTATGCTTTGCCTGTTGAGCAGATGCGCTATCTTTGTATCAAAATTCAGGGCCATGACCAAAAGCGAAGCTTTCAAAATATTAAATTCCAATCAACCCGGCATTCCGTTTGCCGCGCTCGACTATTTGTACAATCTCCCGTATGACGGGGAGGTAGAACAAAAAGTGATTTTCCATCTTGAAAACGCTTACAACGACCGCGCTTCGATGTTTATGGATCACGATTTGGCCAATACGGCGCTTTGGTATGCTATCCTGGCCGAAAAGCATGGCTCCGAAAAAATCGTTCCGGCTTTGCTAAAACTTTTTACAACCCCCGATACGCCCGACTGGGATTTTCTCGACGAACAGGGGCTTTACCTTGTCGGGAAGTTGGCTGAAGATTATCCCCGGACTATTGATTTGTTCTTCGCTGCCATTGAAGAACAGGTTGGGAAAAAGAGCAATGCACCCTATCTTTATCTTTACGATGCCGTATATTCGGCTAACGACCAGCAGCATGGTGCACGCGTATCGGCGTTGCTGGGTTTGCCTCACACCGGTTGGAGAGAGTTGCTGGCGGTTCATGCTGCCGAAGCCGGTTTGCTGTCGTGTAAAGCCGATTTGGAGCGGATGATTGCCGAACATCAGCATCACAACGAGGTGGGCACCCCAGAATATCAAATGAGGATGGAACTCGAATATGCCCTCGGAATATTGAATGGGGAAAACGAACCTTCCGTATCCTATTATCGCCAGCGGGCACCGTGGCGTGAACATTACCGTCAGATGACCCCCCTTTTCGAAGCCGAAACCCCGATGTTGTCGTCGGTCTACAACAATATTGGCCGGAATGATCCTTGTCCCTGCGGCTCGACAAAGAAATTTAAAAATTGTTGTGGTAAAGTGCAGTAAACGAGTGGTTAGAGATTCGGCATTTGGTTATATTCACTGTATTGGTATTTAAATTTTCGGCCTGAATTTCAGGCAGAAACGTCGGGCAGGAGCCGTCGATAAAAAATACTGTGACGGTTTTGACTGGCCATCATTGACCACCAGTAACGGCTAATGGACGTCGGTGATTCTTTATCAACCCCAATTCCCATTCTTTACCAGGGTTTAACCACTCTTTCGAGCGTCTCTTTTCCCTGCATATAGGAGAGGAATATGCCGTAATTGGTGACAGGGATACCCAACTGTTCGAGGTCGCGCAGGCGGGCAGCCATTCGTTGGGCAGAAATCATGCACCCTCCGCAATGGACCACCAGTTTGTATCGGCTTGTATCGTCATTGGCCGCAAATTCGCGTCCAAAAGCATGTTCAACATTCAGTCCGGGATATCGTTTTGCTATCAGATTGGGGATTTGAACCGTACCGATATCTTCGCGGATGCGGGAATGGTTGCAGGCTTCGGCTATCAGAATGGTATCGCCGGGTTGCAGGGTATCGAGGGTGGTTATTGCCTGGGCAAAATGAGCCAGCCGGCCGCGGCTCATGTAATTGATCATCATTACCGAGAAGGTGGTCAGCAGCATGTCGTCGGGGGCCCATGTTTTCATGATATCCATGGCCTGAGAATCGGTGATGATGGCTTTTGGCCTGATATTGAAGCTCCCGATAAACTTTTGCCAGCGCTCTTTTTCAGCAGGGTCGCCTTTTCGGGCCAGCGTGAGGTTCATTCGGTACGATACCGGATAAGCCCAGTGGCGGGTGATATACTCTTCGGCCATGGCCTGAGGGCGGAGATAGCGCCCCGGCGGGGTCTCATCGTCCATCGGTATGTTGAGGATATAAAACTGATCCTTCTCTACGAAAGGCAGCAGGTCGATGGCAAAATTCTTTGGGATATAATGGGCGAGGATAAAATCGAGCAATGGTTGACGATGGGCAACATCGATGGCTGAACCTTCGAAAGAGCGGAAGCGCATCAGTTCGGGGAGAAGCTGTTTCGCCTGCTCGATGGTCGAATGGGTGTTGGGTTGAAAGAGGTTATAGAAAACCAGTAGTTGCTTTTCCATCTCGCCGGCCATCGCAATAATGGCTTTTTCGGTGGTGAAATTATCAGTTGTCGGGTTGATAACCAATAAGATTAGATCGCACTCTTTCAGTGCTTCCACCACTTTATTTTTTTTCTTTTCCCCCAGATTCTCACTTTCGTCGAAGCCGGCCGTGTCGAGCAGTTTTACCGCACCGAGGCCATGAAGTTCCATCATTGTAACTTTGGTATCGGCCGTGGTGCCGGGAGTCGGGTCGGTTATCGACGTCTCCTGTTGGGTAATCAGGTTCATCAATGAACTCTTTCCCGAATTCATTTTTCCGAAAATACCAATAATTTCGCGTTCAGTCATTTGAAAGGATTAATAGGTAACCGCCTGGCTAATTTAATCAATTGATTCCTGAAAAGGTTCAATCATGGATAACTTCATTGAAAATTGGACAAATATCAGAATTTATAGGTGAAACCAATGGTAAGCAACTCTTTGAACTGCCATTTGGGTTTTTTATCGACTACATTCCCGGCATCGTCGTAGATCGGGAATTTGGTGTTGTGGTCATAAATCAGCTGCGTCATCACGCGGGTGTTGATATGGCGTGTTACCTGCAGAATAAGCAGTTGTTCCCATTCGAAAGTCACCTTTTTGAACGGATAGCGATAGTTGTTAAAGAATTCGCCCTTGGTTTCGTAGGTAATGTTTTCGCGCAACGTGGTTTTCCAGTTGGCTTTGACAATTATACCCGGCTCCCACAATTTTTTTGTTCCTGGTTCAAGCCCATAGTTGACAGGGTTGATAAGCGCAGTATCTCTTATATAGGTGGTTTTGGAAGTTAGCGGCGAAAGAAAGAGCGAGAAGTTCTTGTTGGGCTTATAATCCATACCTAACGATATGGTTGAATAACCCGGGGCCATAAATGTTGAAATGGGATTGGTTTTGTCGGGATATTTATACCCTTTGGCAATCTGGGTCCTGAAGTTGCTTTCTGCCGAATAGTACCAGTTTTTGAAAGCGGAATAGCCAAAACGCGACTGGATTTCTATCTTATCGTCGTTTTTTTCAAATCCGCGTGCTTTGGTTTGATTTACACCGTATCGAAACTCGGCACTGTTTTCCCACTTGATTTTCTTTTTCGAGTAGTTGGCGTTGTACTTTCCGACAAACAGCAGTGACAAGGCACTTTCGCCCCCTTTGGCCCAGTTCGAGAGATGGGTTTGGGTGAACCCCACAGTTCCATTGCCAAACAAGTTCCAGGCGAGCGCTTCTGGCTTTTTGATGTTCATCTTCAGTAGCTTGTTGTCGGGGGTGCGTGGCTGGAAAGTGATCTCTTTTTGTTGGCTTTCTACGAAACGGGTAAATTTCACCCCGTCGTCAATCACCAAACGCAGTTTTCCTTTTCCGTCGTTGTAAAGGATTACGCCCAGCGAATCGTTTTGCGCATTTTTCAGGTAGGTCCGCATTGGTGGCATGGCGCGGTTGGCTGTCCAGATTGGTGATTGGTCGCCTGTGAAGTTACTCAGTTTAATCAAGACCGAATCGCCGTCGGCTTTTTGGGTGAGGTAGTGAAGGGCTACCTTCAGTGAGTCGTTGATGGTTTGTACCTCCGATTCGTTGAAAGCCGTGAGGGCTTTCAGGTTCTTCGACACAATACTCTTTTTCAGGTTATCGGCTTCTTTGGCAGCAAAGTTGTTGATAAATTTCTCGCGGTAAATAACCAGCAATGAATCACTGCGTTGCGAAATTACCGAGTCGTTGTAGGCTTGCCGGTTTTGATTGAAGAGCGCGATACGAATGCTATCCATCTGCGTCCCGGTCATGTTGGGAGGCAATGGCATGGCCGACAGGTTTTTGTTGAATCGGGTCATAAACGACAGTGGAACCATTTTGTCCGACTTGAAGAAGAGGTCGTTGGCATTTCCCTGCGGAACAAGAGGGGCATTCATCAACGCTTCCTGCAATATTTCAGGGGGCAACTGGATGTTGGTGCGGTGCAGGCTATCGATTACATTCCTTTTGCGTTGTTCAATCAACTGCGCTTCTTCGGCGGGCTGAATGTAGCCCGGAATACGGCTGCGATCGCGGATATCCTGCGGTCGGCGTTCGAAAATGGGCGTTTCGTTGTGGAAGCGCAATATTTCGCGCATGTCGGTCACAAATGTATCGATTGGTACATAATCGACATGATCGAGGATTTCCTTCACCGGTTTTCGGTAATTATCGTCAACAATGTACCATTCACTCCCAGGCTGAAGCAGGGTTTTTAGCAGTTCGACACGCCGCGTGAGGGTGGCCCG
>CAYOJD010000154.1:0-5233 GCA_964404205.1 uncultured Prolixibacteraceae bacterium | reverse complement strand
ATGCAATAATTTCAGTTACCTGTCCTGCACCTACGGTACGACCACCTTCACGGATTGCGAAACGGAGACCGATATTCAAAGCAACTGGATAGATCAATTCTACATCGATTGTAACATCATCGCCTGGCATTACCATTTCACGTCCTTCAGGAAGTGTAATTTCACCAGTAATGTCGAGTGTGCGAAGATAAAACTGTGGACGATATTTGTTGTGGAATGGAGTGTGACGTCCACCTTCTTCTTTCTTCAATACGTATACCGAAGCTTTGAATTTGGTGTGAGGTGTAATTGAACCTGGTTTTGCCAAAATCTGACCACGTTTGATCTCTTTTTTGTCAACACCACGGAGCAACAAACCTACGTTGTCACCAGCTTGTCCGTCGTCAAGAATCTTACGGAACATTTCAACACCGGTACATACTGTTTTGCGACCGTCAGCGCCAAGACCGATGATTTCGATTTCGTCGCCGGTATGGATTTTACCAGTTTCGATACGACCAGTTGCTACAGTACCACGACCAGTGATCGAGAATACGTCTTCAACCGGCATAAGGAATGGCTTGTCGATATCACGGGGAGGAAGTGGAATCCAGGTATCAACTGCATCCATCAGTTCCATAACTTTATCTTCCCACTGTGGTTCGCCGTTCAGTGCACCAAGTGCAGAGCCCTGAATAACAGGAGTATTGTCGCCATCGAATTCATAGAATGAAAGCAGGTCACGAATTTCCATCTCAACAAGTTCGAGGATTTCCGGATCTTCAACCATGTCAACTTTGTTCATAAATACCACCAAACGGGGAACGTTTACCTGACGGGCAAGCAGGATGTGCTCGCGGGTCTGAGGCATCGGGCCGTCGGTAGCAGCAACTACGATGATTGCGCCGTCCATCTGGGCAGCACCCGTAACCATGTTTTTAACGTAGTCAGCGTGACCAGGACAGTCAACGTGAGCATAGTGACGTTTTTCAGTCTGGTACTCAACGTGGGCTGTGTTAATGGTGATACCGCGTTCTTTTTCTTCAGGAGCGTTGTCGATAGAATCGAATGTTTTAACTTCTGAGAGACCTTTTTTTGCCAATACCATTGTGATAGCAGCAGTAAGGGTGGTTTTCCCGTGGTCGACGTGGCCGATAGTACCAATATTTACGTGGTCTTTCGTCCTTTCAAAATGTGCTTTTGCCATAATTACAATTTGTTTAAGTTCTAATATTTATCAAAATTATCTTTCAATTAAAAGGAAACAGAGCCGATGACGAGAATTGAACTCGTGACCCCTTCCTTACCAAGGAAGTACTCTACCCCTGAGCTACATCGGCAACTTTGAGCGGGAGACGGGACTCAAACCCGCGACCCTCAGCTTGGAAGGCTAATGCTCTATCAACTGAGCTACTCCCGCTTGTTTTAACCGAACCTATTAAGAACGTCTTTCTATTTTCGGGTGGGGAGAGGAGGATTCGAACCTCCGAAGTCGTAAGACAACAGATTTACAGTCTGCCCCATTTGGCCGCTCTGGAATCTCCCCGTTTTTCCTACTTCTTGCCATTAAACAAGAGCAGCTGTTATTCTTATCAAAAACAGACCATTTCCAAGAATTACTCCTCAAAAATGGTCTGCAAATTTAATCTATTTTTTATTCTAAACAGCAAATCAAATTACTTTTTTGAAAATTTATTTCGGCTTTATCTTGGTTTTATATTTCTCTATCTGTTTTTTGAGTGCATCGACAGATAAATCAACGGCTTCCTCGAATGTTTTCGCCTGTTTCTTCACAAATAGGTTGTCGTTGGCCGGAACAATAAGCCTAATTTCGCTTACTTTATTTTCGCGGTCGTCGTCCTTTTCAAGCTTCAGCATAACTTCAGCACCAATTACACCGTCGAAGAACAGATCGAGTTTACCCAACCTCTTTTCACAAAAATCAACCAGCTTTTGGTCAACTTTGAAGTGTACGCTTTGTACTTTTACGTCCATAATCAATCCTCCTTTTAAATTTCGGCTCTCGGATGAGCCTGGTTGTAAATTTCTTTTAACTTTTCGAACGTAGTATGAGTATATATTTGCGTGGCAGCCAAATTGGCATGCCCCAGCAACTCTTTTATTGCATTTAGCTCAGCCCCCCTGTTCAACAGGTGCGTTGCATAGCTATGCCTGATGATGTGCGGGCTACGCTGGTCAATAGTTGTAACCATCGAAAGGTTCTTCTTCACTATCCGGTAAAGAAGCTTTTCGTAAACCGGTTCACCCTTGTCGGTTACAAACAGATAAACGCCGGCCGGCTTAAAAAGTTCGTTTTTCGAAGAAATATATTGTGACAATACCGTTGCAATCTCTGTTGGAAATGGCACAATGCGCTCCTTATTCCTCTTTCCTAATACCTTAACTGTTTTTTCGGTGAGGTTTAAATCGGCAAACCGAATGTGCATCAATTCTGAAAGTCTTATTCCTGTCCCATAAAACAACGAAATAACTGCTTTGTCGCGCAAACCAGTAAAATCGTCCGAAAAATTGCGACCATCGAGCAATTGGTTCATCTCTTTTTCCTGAACAAAAAGGGGGAGTTTTTTGGGTGCCCTCGGAATAATTACCTTATCAGTAGGGTTTGCGGCAATAACACCTTCGCGAAGCAAAAATTTGAAGAAGGTCTTTAGTGTAGAAATTTTGCGGGTAACGCTGCGTGCAACAATACCTCCATCGAGCATCGAAACAATCCATTGCCTGATAAGATGGTGATCAGTAGTCTCAACACAAAAATCCTCAACCAATTCCTTCCCAAATTGAATGAACTGGTCGAGGTCTTTCTCGTAGGCGGTGACAGTATGTACAGAACACCGCTTTTCGTATTTCAGGTAATTAAGAAAATTATTTATGTTGGACATCAAGATTGCCTTATTATACGGACTCAATATACAAAAAATATCTGCCCGAAAAGCAATCAATGCCACATTTTTCTTAATTAGTCTTCAGCGCGCTGTAACTGTTGAATGTAAATTGCCTTCTTGACTTCAGTACGGCGAACCACTGATGGTTTTTCAAATGCCTGACGGTTACGGAGCTCTTTGATGGCACCGGTTTTCTCAAATTTACGTTTAAAACGTTTCAGGGCACGCTCAATATTCTCGCCGTCTTTTACAGGAATTACAATCATACTTTTATTTTTAATAATTTGTTTTTCGACTGATTTTGGGTCGCAAAGTTAGGAATATTCCAATATTTTACAAAGGGTTGAAGTTTTTTTTCAAAAATATCACTCTTTGTCTTCTCAATTGAATTTACTGATTGAATATCAGATAAGGAGTAAGTTGTTTCAAACTGTCGGCAGAAAAAATCAACTCCAAATCGGCAGGCGACACAAAAGGGCCTTTGCTGTCGCGCAATTTCACAATCTTTCGGCTGTTTTTGTAGCCGATGTACGGATGTCGTCCCATTTCGCTTGCCGAAAGGAAATTGATATTGAGCAATTCAATCTTATCGGCATCAACATTCAGATGAGGCGATGCCATCTGAAAATGCTCCTCTTTCAGGCCATAAACCATCCTCAGTTGTTCGATATCGTAAAATCCACCCAACATCTTTCGGTATTTTAGAATCCTTACAGCCAATGTTGGCCCAATACCTGGCAGAGCTACCAGCGCAACAGAATCGGCCCCGTTTAACTCAACTTTCGTAATCCCTACATTGGCCTTTCGCTGAATCATCACTTTCTTTTCGATTGAATCCTTCTCATCTTTTGAGATAACAACTGATTGTTTTACATTATCAATCTCAATATAGGGAGACAACTTCTCAAAAAGTTCAGGCGTCATACCATAAATTTTCCCAACTGAAGAGTTGCTTTTAAACCGACCTCCTTTATCCAGATATTTCAACCAGTTGGCTGCAACATTCCTGGGTACTCCCATATCGAGTAGCCGTGCTTCGGAAACCTGATTGGGATCAAAAGAAGATAATTTCATTGGTGATACAGATATCTGATTGTCAGTCAAATTCTGTTTTTGCTGTATAAAAACATCAACTTCGCGCTCCCACTGCGAAGTGTCGACAATTCTTGGCGAAAGCCAAAGAGGCATCGACCAGTTAACCATCAGGACAACAACTATCAGCGAAAGCAAAAAAACAACACCTCTTCGCTCCTGTTGGGTAAAAAGAAATAGTTCACGAAATTCTTTCTTCATAAAAATATGATAATTAGGTTAGTATAATTTATGGCTTATTTCTGAAAAATGCAAATGCATCAGCAATCTTGCTACGGCGAACCATCGTATATCTCCTCTTATGATTCGAAAAGTAAATTCTCAGAAGGGATAACCAATAGCAAAGGCAAAGTTGAGATTATCCTGACTGAGGAGTTGACTTCCCTTCACCCACCTGTTACTGCCGGAAAGCGACGGATCGCGTAATTTCATTCCCATGTCAATTCTGAAAATCACGTACGAGAAGTCGTATCGCAAGCCAAACCCAGAACCTACGGCTATCCCCTTGTAAAAATTTGAAATATTAAACTCGGTTCCCGGGCGGTTGTCCTTCAGCGACCAAATGTTGCCCATATCCACAAAAATTGCTCCTTCCAACGGGCCAATCATCGTAAAGCGGTATTCGGCGTTTGCCTCCAGTTTGATATCGCCCGACTGGTTGGGGAACTCATTGGGATCGGCTTTGTATGAACCCGGGCCAAGTGTACGTACCGGCCAGGCACGAATTCCGTTAGCTCCACCTGAGAAAAATTTTCTTTCGAAAGGCATTTGAACCGAATTGCCCATCGCAACGGCAATTCCGGCATAAGCTCTGAAAACAAATGCATTATATCGGTTGATTATTTGCCCGTTTCGATACTCAAAATCTGTTTTGACATATTGCGCAAAGGGTGTTCCCAAAAAACGGTATTGCTTCCCGCTCAATGAATCGGTAACGTAGGCCGGACGGTTAAACAACTTGCTCACCCCGTACATGGTATTACCGGCAGTTTCAATCGAAGCCCTGAAATATTTGTAACTAGCCTTTCGCTGAAGATTCTGATTGCTAAAGATATAGGAATAGTTTAGCGCCGAAATGGAGTGATCGATATAAGAACTCTTAATGTAAAGATTCTCAATTCTCGACACAAAAGCAGAATCGAGGGCGAACATTTTGACCAGGTTCAACTCGAAGAGATTAATACGATGGGTTGTGTATTCTGATGATTTCCACTGATATCCATAGCTTCCTCTGATAATGGAACGGGTATAGTCCGGAC
>CAYOJD010000153.1:0-5454 GCA_964404205.1 uncultured Prolixibacteraceae bacterium | reverse complement strand
TAATTATGGTTGTAGGTGTCAATGGCGTTGGTAAAACAACAACAATCGGCAAATTAGCCCATCAGTTTAAGGCATCAGGCAAAAAAGTTGTTCTGGGTGCTGCCGATACATTCCGCGCTGCAGCTATCGATCAATTGCAAATCTGGGCCGACAGAGTGGGTGTTCCGATTGTAAAACAAACGATGGGTTCCGACCCGGCTTCGGTTGCTTTCGATACGTTACAGTCAGCCAAAGCATCGGGCGCAGATGTAGTAATAATTGATACTGCCGGTCGTTTGCACAATAAAATAAATCTGATGAACGAGCTATCGAAAATAAAAAAGGTGATGCAGAAAGTTTTTCCTAATGCCCCCGACGAAGTATTGCTTGTATTGGATGGTTCAACCGGTCAGAATGCTTTCGAACAAGCCAAACAATTTACCCTTGCGACCGAAGTAACCGCCATGGCGCTGACCAAGCTTGACGGAACAGCCAAAGGGGGGGTAGTAATTGGAATTTCCGATCAATTCAAAATACCGGTAAAATATATTGGCGTTGGCGAAGGAATGGATGATTTGCAGATTTTTAACCGAACTGAGTTTGTTGATTCGCTTTTCAGCAATTAGAAACCGAAATAACACGAATATTTAGTAACATAATTGTTCCAGATGGCTAAGAAAATCAATGTTGTAACACTTGGATGTTCCAAAAATCTAGTTGATTCCGAACTGTTTTTGTCTCAAATGAAAGCAAACGGTTATCAGGTAAGTCACGATGCGGATGGTACTGACGCCCGTATCGTAGCCATCAACACCTGCGGCTTTATTTTGGATGCCAAAGAAGAATCGATTGATACCATTATGGAATATGTAGATGCCAAAAATCAAGGCTTAATCGATAAGATTTTTGTATTTGGCTGCTTGACTGAGCGCTACAAAGAAGATCTTTTAAAAGAAGTTCCTGAAGTTGATGGGTTTTACGGTAAGTTTCAGGTGAAGAAGATGGTAGAAGATTTAAAGGCTGAATATAAAATGAGCCTTTCGCACGAAAGATATATTACTACCCCACCCCACTATGCTTACCTAAAAGTATCGGAAGGCTGCAACAGGACATGTTCCTATTGTGCCATTCCGCGTATGACAGGTAAACATCTTTCCGTTCCGATCGAAGAGTTGCGTGCCGAGACCGAAAGACTTGCCGAGAAAGGGGTAAAGGAGATTCTGATGATCGCGCAGGATTTATCGTTTTACGGCCTCGATTTATATAAAGAGCATAAACTGGCTGAACTCACATCAACCATAGCCGATGTGAGCGGTGTTGAATGGATAAAACTCCATTACGCCTACCCCGCCAGTTTCCCATTTGAAATTCTGAAAGTTATCAGGGAGAGGGAAAATGTTGCCCGATACCTCGATATCGCATTGCAACATTGCAGCGACAATGTTTTGAAAAAGATGCGCAGAAATATTACCAAAGAAGAAACCATATCGCTGATTAAAAGAATCCGCGAAGAGGTTCCTGGCATTCATCTTCGGACAACCTTGCTGGTTGGCCATCCCGGCGAAACAGAAGCAGATTTTGCCGAGCTGAAGCAATTTGTGAAAGATATGCGCTTCGAACGACTGGGTGTTTTCCCTTACTCGCACGAAGAAGATACTTTTGCCGGAGAAACCTACGAAGACAATATCCCCGATGAGATCAAGCAACAACGTGCAAGCGGGATTATGGCCATTCAGCAGGAAATATCAGCTGAAATCAACGCCCAAAAGATTGGCCTTACGATGAAAGTTATTATCGACCGCAAGGAGGGAGAATACTTTATTGGACGAACTGAATTTGATTCGCCCGAAGTGGATGGAGAAGTATTGATTAAGGCAGAAAAACTCGAAACCGGCCATTTTTACAATGTCAAAATAATCTCGGCTGACGATTTCGATCTTTACGGAGAGATAGAATAACCGGGGTTCTATTGAGGAACTGTCCTTTTCATTTGCCACTCGGCCATAATACCCTCAATCGAATAGTCATTCAACTTGGCCTGATTATGCCCTGAATAAATTTTGTCTGACATTTCTAACACCTCCTCCAATATCATTCCGAGCTGCTCTTTCGAATAGAGATGTTCCAATTCTGCCATATCACGTTGGTGAACAGCTTCGGCATACTCCATTTCGGCCCGGTGAAGATTTTCGGCAAACAGATGTAAGTCTTCAATTATCCGCAAAAAAAGCTCTTTATTGGCCAGTTCATCAATATGTTTCTGCACTTTGGCAATAATCAATCTTGTGTATTTAAGTGTTTCCCATACATTCCCTTTATGAAGCGACTCTCTTATTTCAGTTAAATGAAAAGCAGATATTTTCTCTTTCAATCCGTATTCATCCACTGATTTATGCAAAAGGCCTTCCGAGATATTCATCAGCGGATGATAATGACTCATATAGTTATCAATTTTTTGCTTCTTCATTTCAACCTCTTTACGAAGCTTTTCAAGAGGATTTAAATGATCATTCTCTTCAATTTTAAGTTTAAACGCTTGAATCAGATCCTCGTCCGGGCTTTCGCTAAAGTCTGATTTATCACGATCAAGGTTTTGCATCACTCTGTGGGCAACAAGCGAAATCTCCAACTCATTCATCCCGATAGTTTTTCCGACCATTGTTTTATAAAATTTAGATTTAAAAACTGGATAAAGATTTCGCACCCGCAAAGTGAAAGGTCCTCAAGTGGTTCTACTATTAAATGTAAGAAAATTTGTGGAAAAAAGCAATATGGAGCCGAATGTCGTTAACCTTAGACTTTTCTTCACGTTTAAAAAAACAAAAAAGTTACCATGAAAGATGAGCGAACAAAAATTGTCCTGACGTTTTTAGTGCTCTTTTCAATCAATTATCAAGTTATGGCACAATCATTAAAAGCGGCAAATAACAGGGAGACGGCGACACTTGGAAATGGTTGCTTTTGGTGTACCGAAGCCATTTTCGTTGAGTTGAAAGGTGTAATAAGTGTAACCCCAGGGTATTCCGGAGGCAAGACCACAAATCCTGAATACAGGCAGGTTTGTACCGGAACAACAGGTCATGCTGAATGTATTCAGATTATTTTTGATCCTTCGATACTCTCCTATCAGGATTTGCTAGAAGTTTTCTTTATGACACATGATCCCACAACGCTGAACAGACAAGGCGCCGATGTTGGCACACAATATCGTTCGATTGTTTTTTATCACGATGAAAAACAGAAGACTGAAGCGATGACCATGATTGCTCGGTTGAACAGTCGTACACTCTGGCCAAAACCAATTGTAACTCAGGTGACTCATTTTGAGAAGTTTTATCCGGCCGAAGATTATCACCGAAACTATTACGAAAACAACCCCAACCAAGGCTATTGCAAAGTGGTAATTACGCCTAAAATTGAGAAGTTCAGGAAAATGTTTGTTGAAAAAATAGGGAACCCGTAAATAGGCCTGTCGGTTTGAAATGCTATCTTTGAGGGTAAATCAAAAGTGCCTCATGGTATGAAAATTTTAAAGTTTCAGCAGAGCCGATTCTTTGTCATCATTCTGCTCATTTTGGCCACTTCGTGCAACACGTTAAAAAAGTATGCCAATAGTGCAACCGGTTGGGAAAATGATATTTTAGCTTTCGAAAAATTAGATAAATCAGAAAGTTATCCCAATAATGCCATTCTCTTTACCGGAAGTTCCAGTATCAGGTTATGGTCGACCATTCAAGAAGACGTTGCCCCCTGGCAAGTCATCCAACGTGGCTTTGGAGGCTCTAAATATTCCGATTTGGCCTGGTATGCCGAACGGATTATTACTCCCCATCAATATAAAGCTTTGGTTGTTTTTGTGGCCAACGACATCACCGGATCGCCTGAAGACAAGTCGCCCGATGAAATTATCCGTTTAGCCAATCATATTGTAAAGGTGTCGCGAAAACATGCTTCCGACAAGCCAATCTTCTTTATTGAAATAACGCCGACACTCAGCCGTTGGCCCAGTTGGGAAAAGATTAAAGCAGCAAATGAAGCATTGAGGAAATATGCTGATTCTGAAGAAAATGTCTATTTCATTCAAACAGCTTCACATTTTCTGAACGAAAACGGCGAGCCACGTAACGAATTATTTATGGCCGACAAACTGCATCTCAACCGCGACGGATATGTCATCTGGGGTAAGGTTATCAAAGAAAACCTCGATAAAATAGTCAAGTAATCTGTTAATATAGAATAAAATAAAAAAAACACTATGAATACATGGTTTGAATGTACCGCTAAATACACCAAAATCGACGAAAATGGCCGCGAGAAGAGGGCCAGCGAAACTTATCTTCTCGATGCTGTATCGTTTACCGAAGCCGAAAGCCGCATCTATAAAGAATTGCAAACAATGGTTAGCGGTGAATTTACCGTCACCAAAATCTCGAAATCGAATATATCGGAAATTATCCCTTCCGAGCGCGGCGACCGCTGGTTTAAAGCCAAAGTGACATTTATTACTGTTGATGAAGAAAACGGTAAAGAGAAACGTGTTTCGCAAATGATCATTGTTTTTTCTGACAATGTCAGAAATGCATATGACCAAATCATTGAAGCGATGAAAGGGATGATGGCCGACTTCGAGATTTCAGCCATTAACGAAAGTACCGTAATGGATGTCTTCCCCTACTCGACCGATGATAAACTTATCTCTGAGAGTTTTAAACCCGTCGAAAAGCCAGACTCCTTTTTAACCAGGGAAGCTGATTTTTATGCTTCTGAAAAGGAAGAAACTGAAGAAGAACTGGACGAAGATTTAGAAGAAATTGAAGAAGAGGAATAAATAAAAAAACCGGAGAAATTCCGGTTTTTTTATGGTTAAATATTTAAGCAATTACGCATCCATCTTTTCGATACAGAACGAACAAACACCATGTATATAGTAGTGCAATTCATCAATTCTGAAACCATTGAGTGACGGGTCTGGCAAATCTTCCTTTTTCACCCTGAAATCGAAAACACCACTGCAAGTCTTGCATTTGAAATGCCCGTGAACCGAAGTATCAGCATCGTAACGAACTTCATTTCCTTCGATATTGAGCGACAACGAAAGGCCTTTTTCAACAAACAGGTTCAAAACATTATAAACTGTTGTTTTTGAAAGCCCCTTAATTTCGTGAATCAAATCAGAATAAATCATATCAACCGTTGGGTGATTTCTCTTTGAAATTAAATATTTCATTATCCTGACCCTTTTTTGCAAGGGCCTTACACCATTCTTCTCCAGGTATGCCTTAATTTGTATGTCGTTCATATAACTTTCTGAATTCGTTACAAATATATATATTTTTCATCGATGAACAATTTACGCTTTTCAACTGTTTTTTTTATGAAGTTTTCCGTATTAACTTTTCATAAAGTTATAAAAAGTTATATTACAGCAAAACAAGTTTTGTATATGGATATGGCTTCGAAGAGTATATTGTTGTT
>CAYOJD010000152.1:0-5459 GCA_964404205.1 uncultured Prolixibacteraceae bacterium | reverse complement strand
GGCATAACCGGCTGCTGAAAAGACCTCCTGTGCATAATTAAAAATGACATTGATACCGCACCACTGTTGAAAAACGGCAACAAATAGACCAACAATCAACACTTTACGCATTTGTGGTTTCCATAAGAAACCGAAATCTTCTTTCGGCGCAGCAGCAAGACTCGCTTTTACCTGTTTCAACTCTTTATCAGCATAATCTGCTCCGCCAATGTGATGAAAAATATCACGGGATTTACCGTCTTGCCCAACCGAAGCCAGCCAGCGCGGGCTCTCGGGAACCCAAAACATCAGCACCAAAAAGAGAAATGCCGGAACATTCTCAGCCCAAAACATCCAACGCCAACCCATCTGTCCGTTCCACGAATGAAGAATCTGCTCAGGAGTAGCATCCACAGCCACCCTGTCGGCTATCAGCCAGTTGACCAGCTGTGCCGCCAGTATTCCGATAACAATAGTTAACTGATTGATCGAGACATATCGGCCACGCGAAGTTGCAGGGGCGACCTCGGCAATATACATCGGCGAAAGGTTCGAGGCAATGCCAATCCCAATCCCTCCAACAATGCGATAAAAGATAAACAGCAAAAAACTGTTGGCCAAACCTGTCCCAAACCCCGAAACAAGAAATAGCAGAGCGGCTGCTATCAGCAATTTCTTTCGACCATAACGGTCGCTCCATGCACCCGAGACCAGCACCCCCGCCAAACAGCCAACCAATGCGCTCGACATGGCCCATCCCTGCATGGCAGGCAGTTCTGTTATTCCGAAATAAATTTCGTAAAAGGGCTTTGCACCACCAATCACCACCCAGTCGTACCCAAAAAGAAGCCCACCCATTGCCGAAACAAGTGAAATTCCCATCAGATAACGGAGATTTATCTTCTGATCCATCTTTTTCATTCAAGTTTTTGTCTGGTTTCTATCTGCAATGGCAAATGTAAACCTGCACTACCTGATAAAAAATAGAATTTTCGCCGAAATAAATGGATAATATTCTTACCATTGCCATAAAAACCAAGTTGACATCCATGCGCAGAAAAGAGGGATTTGAAGGACAAAGGGCCATTCTGCTTCCGGCAGCTGCAATAGCTGAATTATCAACACATAGGCTCACTGCAACACTCTACACAACCGACATTGGCTTCTACCCGGCTGCAACAGGTCATTACCGCGAAAGAAGCAAAGGCTGCATGCAAAATATTCTTATTTATTGCACCGAAGGCAAAGGCTGGTTTCAGGCTGAGAATATACATTATTCAATAGAAAAGAACCATTTTTTTGTCATTCCTGCCCATATGCCTCACCGGTACGGAGCCCATCACGAGCAACCATGGACAATCTATTGGCTTCATTTCGGAGGCGAATGTGCCGGACATTTTTTTGGGAACCGGCCATTTAAAGGCGAATTAATCAACAGTGAATTTAACCGGACTGACGACAGGTTACAACTTTTTGAGCAACTCTATTCCAATCTCGAATCGGGGTTCAACCCCGAAAACATGGAATATTCCACCACCGCCCTCTGGCATCTGCTGGGCTCCTTCCGTTACACAGTACCCTTCAGCCGAATCAGGACGAAAGAACAGGGCGACATCATCGAAAAATCGATTCAGCTAATGCAGAACACCCTTCGCGACGATGTTACCCTCAACGAACTGGCTGCCGCAGCCAAACTCTCCGTTTCGCATTACTCATTGATATTCAAACGCAAAACTGGCTACTCGCCGCTCGACTACCTGATTCATCTCCGTATTCGCCGAGCCTGCCACTTGCTTGACTTCACCAATATGAAAATTAACGAAATTGCCCGCAATACCGGTTATCACGACCCATTCTATTTCAGCCGTGTCTTCACTAAAATCATGGGCATATCGCCGCTATATTACCGCAGAAAACTCAAGGGATAAAACCCTGGGAACAATACACCCCATTTACCACGGAAAAATGGTAAACGGTTTATGCCAAATGTGTGATTAGCAGTTTGCGGAAATCGTCAGACGAAGATATCAGATTAAAATTGGCTGGGAGTTTTGGCATTCGCTCGCGCATCACCCGTCCCGACAGGAAAAAACGCTTACCGGGGAAGTCTTTCTGCAAACGTTCGAGCATTGATTGCAAATCACCATCGGAAAGCGATGTTACAAACGAAGTAAAATAGCCATACGCTTGTACCGAACGGTTCACTTCGAGCAGGTCGTTGTAAGGCAACGAGAAGCCCAAATAGAGGGTGTTGAAACCTGCACTTCGGGCCACATAATGATAATAGAGCAGCCCAATTTCATGAAACTCACCTTCGGGCAGATAGAAAACCAACTTCGGGGCTGACAGTGGAATGGCAAGTTTGTCGGTTGCCGATATTATTTTTTGTCGTACAAGGTTCGAAATAAAATGTTCCTGAGCCGGGTTGACCGACCCCGCAAGCCAGAGGGTTCCTATTCGCTCGAGAAACGGGAAGAGTACCTTCTCACACGCATATTCAAACCCATCCTCCGTTATTGTCAGGTTCAGGACATCGCCAAAAAGCTGTTCATCCATTTCGAGCATTGCAACAATCAGGTTTTCGATACGGGTAGCCGAAAGCGAACCGCTACGGCTAATCTCAAGCACCTTTTCATTGATTCCGATATCATTCAAGCGTGCAATATTCGAAATTTTAACTCCATTTCGGTTCAGAATCGAAATATTCATCAACCGCTTTAAATCGGCATCAGTATAAAACCGGATATTGGTTTCGGTACGCTGAGGGGCTATCAGATTATAACGTTGCTCCCAAATCCTGATGGTATGCGCTTTTATTCCCGAAAGCTTTTCCAAATCTCTGATTGAATAGCGAGACATCTTATTTTTCGAATTATTGTTTAACAAACAATACAACAAAATTACACAACAAAATGTTGTCAACAAATTTCCCAAAGTTGCTGCTGATTTTTAAACCTTTCTCCAATTGTTTCAATGGGAAACGGAACTCAGCAGCACTTCGGGAAATCAAGGCAAACTATCAATAGAAAAGGGAGAGAATTTACGGAACGATTACTTTATTAATTACATGCACAACTCCGTTTTTACCCTGCACATCGGCTTTCACCACATTGATTGTACCATCGATGGTAACGCCACTGGATGACACCGCCACATTCAGCGATTTGGCACTATTTAGTGTTGGAACCGAACCACTGGTCAAATCGCCCGACTGAACATTTCCACTAACCACATGGGCCAATAAAATGGGTGTGAGTTGCTCTTTGGTCAAGGCTGAAATCCCCGATACGCCGAGTGTAGCAAACAGCGCATTAAAGGCATCGTTGGTTGGGGCAAATACCGTAAAAGGGCCATTGGCAGAAAGAGCCCCTACCAGATCGGCTTTCACAACCGCTTCAACAAGCGTGGAAAAAACACTGTTCTGAAGTGCCAGATCGACAACCGTAGGTGGAAGTACCACTTTATCGATTGCATGAATGATACCATTGGTCGCTACTACGTCTACTGCTACCACGTTGGCGTTATTATTCAATTTAACGCCGGCAGCCGTACTCAACTGGAGTGAAACACTTTTCCCAAAAGCGGTACTCAGTGTAGGCACATATCCCGCTGCAACCTGCGACGAAGGGACTGCGGTACCCAAAACATGATACAGCAGAATGGGGGTCAGCGTCTCGGCTGACAAATCGCTCAGTGTAACGCCAAGTGTGCTAAGCAACTCGGTAAACGCAGCGTTAACAGGTGCAAAAACGGTATATTTTTGGGTCTCATCGTCCAATGCCGGAACCAAACCTGCTTTCGATGCCGCTGCTACAAGGGCCGAGAAATTCGAATTGGCAACTGCATGATCGGCAATGCTCATGGGCAGAATAACCTTGTCGATAACATGGATTACGCCATTCTCGGCCATGATATCAACCTTCGTTAACGATGCACGGTTATTGATTTTCAGATTGGCTTTGTCGACGTAGAGCGACAACGTTGTCCCTGATATTGGTCCATCAGCCAATGTATTGTAATATCCGGTGTTAATCTGCCCCGAAGTGGCAATACCCGATTTTACATGATAGAGCAAAACCTTGGTCAGCACGTCAGTTGGAATGTCATTGAGCGAGGCAACACCAAGTTCGCTCAAAAGCGCAGCAAAAGCATCGTTGGTCGGGGCAAAAACGGTAAACTGATTTTCCATTGATGACAGATCATCGGCAAGCCCGGCCTTGGTCAAGGCCTGGACCAGGATTGAAAAATTTGGATCAGCAACTGCCAAATCGGTAATTGTCTCACTTCTGCGCACCGGAGTGTCATCGTCTTTTTCACACGATAGCAATACTGTCGATGAGAACATCGCCATTGCAAAAAACAAAATTCTGGAACTCTTCATAGCTTTATCGATTTAATAAATGTATAATTGTTTTGTATCTGATGGCTTATACGGCACAGTTGTATTTTTGTTTAATCTTTTTGAATATTTTTTAAACATTATATATTGATAAATTACAACTATTTGATTTACAGTTAATTTAATCGAATAAATTTTTACTTATTTCCATAGATTTTGCCTACAATGCTTCATTTTATTTTACCCCTCTTTTCGACCCCAAAATGATTAACCCCAAAAGCATATTTGGGTTAAGCAAGCGACAATTTAAATTTATACACCATAATATCAACAATTTAGCACACCCATCAAACAACCTTGAACTCTAAATTTTATTGGGAGAGAAGCTGACCTCCTTTATTCGGTACATTCAAACACAGTATCGACAGTTGACAATCACAGCACCATCGCCCAACTTGCCCGCCACTATCGCCCCATTAAAGGCGAGTTGATGCGGAATGACAGGTTGGCCTAAAATAGTTGACCGTTTTTTCAATCAATTTTATCCGTTGGTGAAACGTAAATTCAAAATCCAATCTCCATCGAACAGTTGAATCTGTTGCTTGGCCAACTGCATACGCTTACCGGGAGTTCCGGGAGAAGAATTATTCAAACGATTTCAAGATTCGGGATAAATAACGGGGATATTGGGTCCAAAAACAGGTTAGCGTACCAGATCCTGAAAATTAAAAATTTGCGTTACGGCTTCATCCCCCTCGCACAGCATACTGATTGTCTGAAACACTATCGCATCAACGGCTTTTACTCGTATATCAGTACTTTTCAATTACATATTCGTCATTATTAACCTTTCAGGAAAGTCATGAATGAAAAATTAAATATCTCGAAAAAAATAACCGCCATTTTTACGTTTATTAAAAAATAATAGTATATTTGACTGTTTTTACAGACCAAATTTTTTCGAATAACTAACTAAAGGTATCTATGGAAAATAATCATTCAACAGTTCCATTCGGATAGTTCGCACAGCATTGTTTTTTTCCCTATTGCTCCCACCGCTGAGGTTTAACCAACCTGAAGCGATGTAGGGCGCATATTCCTGTAGTTCCTTATTTTTTGCCTTTAAATCAAAATATTATAA
>CAYOJD010000151.1:0-5640 GCA_964404205.1 uncultured Prolixibacteraceae bacterium | reverse complement strand
ATAAAACTCGTTTAGACACCCTTGAATTATTTCCATTTAAATTTTTAATTAATCTTCATTCATAACTTTCTGATATATAATATCTAAAGTATAAAAATGAGTAAAATTCGAGTGGGAATTGTGGGTGGTGCCGGTTATACGGCCGGTGAGTTGATTCGCATCCTGTTGTACCATCCCGAAGTGGAACTAAAATATATTCAGAGTAGCAGCAACAACGGTCAGCCGGTACATACCGTACACCGCGATTTGCTGGGCGATTCCAACCTGACCTTTTCGGATATTGACTTCAATCATGTTGATCTGGTCTTTCTCTGTTCGGGACATGGAAAATCAAAGGAATTTGTTGAGCAGACTGCGATTCCTTCAGGAGTGAAAATTATTGATTTAAGTCACGATTTTCGGCTGAAGCGTGAAGGAAACGATTTTGTTTACGGTCTTCCGGAATTGAACCGCGAGGCTATCAAAACCGCTGGATATATTGCCAATCCCGGATGTTTTGCTACCGGTATTCAATTGGCGTTGTTGCCATTGGCTGCTGCGAATTTGTTAAAAGACGAGGTGCATATCAATGCTATAACCGGCTCGACCGGGGCAGGGCAGGCACCTTCGAAAACTTCGCATTTCAGCTGGCGGGACAATAACCTGTCGGTTTACAAAGCTTTCGAACACCAACATTTGGGCGAAATCGGTCAGAGTTTGCAACAGGCGCAGCCCGGTTTCGATAAGGCAATCAACTTTATTCCCGTCAGGGGAAATCATACCCGTGGCATCTTCGTGATGGCTTACACCCGTTTTAACGGAACGTTGGAAGAGGCAAATCAGCTCTATTCGAACTATTATGCTTCACATCCGTTTGTGCATGTCACCGACGAGAACCCCGATTTAAAACAGGTGGTCAATACCAATAAGGCGTTGCTTTATTTGGAGAAACATGCTGATAAACTGATGATTATTTCTTGTACGGACAATCTGTTGAAGGGAGCATCGGGTCAGGCGGTGCAGAATATGAACCTGATTTTTGGTTTCGATGAAAAATGCGGGCTCAATTTGAAACCCGTTGCATTTTAATAATTTATCTTTCATTATGAAGTTATTCGACGTATATCCGTTATTCGATATTGTGCCGGTCTCAGCTTCGGGATGTTATATTACCGACCAGCATGGTCAGCAATACCTCGATTTGTATGGTGGCCATGCCGTGATTTCGGTAGGCCATTCGCACCCGCACTACGTGAAAAAGATTTCGGAACAACTTAGCCGGATAGGGTTCTATTCCAATTCGGTACAGAACCCTTTGCAGGAAGCGCTGGCGCTGAAACTGGGAGAACAGTCGGGTTATCCCGATTATACACTCTTTCTTTGCAATTCGGGAGCCGAAGCCAATGAAAACGCGCTGAAACTGGCATCATTTCACACAGGCAAAAGTCGTATCCTCTATTTCGATAAATCATTCCACGGCCGCACCTCGGCAGCTGTTGCGGTGACAGACAATCCTAAAATTGTATCACCAGTCAATGATGGGGTGAATCGAACCAAGTTGGCACTCAATGATGCCGAAGCTTTGGAAGAGGCCCTGAAAGCAGGCGATGTAGCCGCTGTAATAATAGAAGGGATTCAGGGCATTGGCGGTTGCCGTGTTCCGGAAGCATCATTTTTACAGGCAGTTTCAGCACTTTGCAAGAAATACGATGCGGTTTTGATTTTGGATGAAATCCAGTCGGGTTACGGTCGTAGTGGAAAGTTTTTTGCACATCAGTATGCCGGTATCGAACCCGATGTGATTACAGTAGCCAAAGGAATGGGCAATGGCTTCCCTATTGGCGCAGTGCTGATTAGTCCCAAATTTACTGCATGGCACGGTATGTTGGGAACCACCTTTGGTGGAAACTATCTGGCTTGCGCGGCCGGGATAGCCGTTCTCGAGATTATGGAGAGCGAAAAACTGGTAGAAAATGCGGCTCAGGTGGGAAGCTATTTGATGGCCGAGTTGGCAAAGTTCCCGCAAATCAAAGAGGTGCGTGGAAATGGGCTGATGATAGGTTTGTTGTTCGACGAACCGGTTGCACCTATCCGTAAAAAACTGCTGTTCGATGAAAAGATATTTACGGGGGTCACCGGAACCGATGTAATCCGCATATTACCACCGCTTACGCTGACTATGGCAGAGGCCAGCCGTTTTATAAAAGCCTTGTCGAAGGTGTTAAATTAATGCTAACTTGCAAATGCTGTAAAAACCAACATTATGACAATTGATAACCTGAAAATTAGCATTATCGGAGGCGGAAATCTGGGTCGTTCGGTGGCCGAAGGGTTTCTGAAAGCCGGTATCCCGGCAACTGATTTAGTGGTTACGCGACGTAGGGTACATCTGCTGAACGACCTTGCCGGAAAAGGGGTGAAAGTGGTAGCCGAAAATATTGAAGCAGTACGTGAAGCCGATTTTGTCATTATTGCCGTAAAACCTTACCAGGCTGTCGATGTTATAAACGAAATTCGGCCTGCTCTGAGGCCCGGTCAAATGGTAGCTTCGCTGATGACCGGAATCAGTTTGGTTCAGTTAAAAGAGTTGCTGCCTGCTGAGGTTATCCCGTTGAGGGTAATGCCCAATACTGCTGTTGCTTTGCAGGAATCGATGACATTGATTTCGGCGCCTGATTGCAATGCCGAACAGCAAAAATTGACACAAGAGCTTTTTGAAACCTTAGGGAAAGTGATTTTTATCAACGAAGAGCTGATGGCGGCTGCCACGGTGCTGGGCGCTTGCGGAATTGCTTTTGCCTTGCGTTTTATCAGGGCTGCCATACAGGGTGGTGTCGAAATTGGTTTTGGTGCCGATGTGGCGCAACAGATTGTGGCGCAGACTGTAAAAGGGGCTACCGAATTGATTTTACAAACCGGGCATCATCCCGAACAGGAGATTGACAAAGTAACAACGCCCAAAGGCATCACCATTTCCGGACTGAACGAAATGGAACATCAGGGCTTCTCGTCGGCGCTCATTCGCGGTTTGCTGGTTTCATACAACAAGATAAATAACTCCAAATAAAACTTTCAACTACTTACAAAAAACAGACTTATGGACGAATCGGTAAGACTAATAGCCGAGCGGATGCGGGGAATGCGTGAAGCACTGGATGTTACGCCCGCTCATGCTGCCAAAACATGTGAAGTTTCTCAGGAACAATATCTGCAGTACGAAAGTGGCGATATCGATATCCCGGTTGGGATTTTGCACCGTATGGCCAAAACATACCATTTCGATATTGCTTCGTTGCTCACGGGCGAAGAGCCAAATATGCACACTTACTCGCTCACCCGCGAGGGGCGAGGGGTGATTGTCGAACGGCGCAGGGCTTACAACTACGAAGCGCATGCTGCCAATTTTGTCAACCGCAAAGCCGATCCGTTTGTGGTGATTGTGGAACCCAAAGAGGACAAAACCGTCGCCTATAATTCGCACCCCGGGCAGGAATTTAACTATCTGCTGAGTGGCCGGCTGAAATTCTTTATCGGCGATAGTGAGATGGTTCTCGAACCGGGCGATTCTATCTATTTCGATTCGGGTAAGCCGCACGCCATGCTGGCGATGGATGGGAAAGCTGCCAAATTTTTAGCCATTATCCTTTAAAATCTATGATTAATAAGTTCCTGAAGAAGAGCGAATTTGCTTCGCTCGAGGATTTTAAGTCCAATTTTGAAATTGTCGTTCCCGATAAATTCAATTTTGCTTACGATGTTGTTGATTATTATGCCGAAAGCAACCCATTTAAACGGGCTATCTGTTGGGTCAACGACAAGGGTGAGCATCATGATTTCTCTTTTATCGAACTGAAAGAGGCCAGCGATGCCGTTGCCTCTTACTTTCAGTCGCTGGGCATTGGTCGCGGCGATAAGGTGATGATGATTTTGAAACGGCGTTACGAGTTTTGGTTTGCGCTGGTGGCATTGCATAAAATTGGTGCAGTTGCCATTCCGGCCACCCATCTGCTTACACCAAAGGATATTGTCTATCGGAATAACGCAGCCGGAACCAAAATGATTGTATCGGTAAACGAGCCTGAAATCATTAATAATATCAATTTGGCAATGGCCGATTCGCCTACGGTGGAGAAACTGGTAACGGTGGGCGGCGTTGCGCCACAAGGCTGGAGCTCTTTCAACGAAGGAGTGGGGGCAGCCACCCCTTTTAATCCACCTTCCGGTGAAGCCGAGGCACAAAACAGCGATATCTCGCTGCTCTATTTTACTTCAGGAACCACGGCCAATCCCAAAATGGTGGCTCACGATTTTACCTATCCGCTGGGGCATATCGTTACAGCCAAATTTTGGCAAAATGTTGAGGAAAACGGATTGCATTTCACCGTTTCCGATTCGGGTTGGGCCAAATCGGTCTGGGGCAAGATTTATGGCCAGTGGATTGCCGGAGCTGCTGTTTTTGTGTACGACTTCGAGAAATTTACCCCATCGGATATGCTGGAAAAAATCAGTGAGTTTGGGGTAACCAGTTTTTGTGCCCCGCCAACGATTTACCGTTTTCTGATTCGCGAAGATTTTTCGAAATACGACCTTTCGAGGTTGAAATGGGCTACCGTTGCAGGCGAACCGCTCAATCCTTCGGTTTACGATACCTTTTACGAACTGACCGGGATTAAGTTGCGCGAAGGGTTTGGCCAGACCGAAACAACGCTTCAAATTGCCACTTTCCCATGGATGGAACCCAAAGCCGGATCGATGGGAATTCCTTCGCCCCAGTACGATATTCGAATTGTTGATGCAGAAAACCGTCCGTGCGAGGCTGGCGAAGTGGGTCAAATTGTAATTTATACTGCTGAAAAATTTCCGGTTGGACTTTTTCAGGGCTACTACCGCGACGAGGAAAAAACCGCTTCGTGCCATTATGGCGGGTTTTATTACACCGGCGATTTGGCGTGGCGCGACGAGGATGGCTATCTTTGGTTTGTAGGCCGTGTTGACGATGTGATTAAATGTTCGGGCTACCGTATTGGGCCTTTCGAGGTTGAGAGTGCGCTGATGACCCACCCGGCGGTAATTGAGTGTGCAGTAACGGGTGCTCCTGACGAGATTCGCGGCCAGGTTGTGAAAGCGACTATCATTTTGGCACCCGAATACCGGCCTGGAACTGACGAACTGAAAACTGAAATTCAGGAGCATGTCAAACGTGTGACGGCTCCCTATAAATATCCCAGAATTATTGATTTTGTAACCGAATTGCCCAAAACCATCAGTGGTAAAATCAGAAGGGTGGAAATCCGGGAGAAAAGCAAATGATGTATGTCGTTACAGTACAGTAAAATAGTGGTGAAAGTGGGCAGCAATGTATTGACGCGCGACGACGGGCGGCTAAACATTACCCGCATGGCCCATATTGTGGATCAGATTAGCTTTCTGGCCAAAGAGGGTGTTCAGGTTATTCTGGTCACTTCGGGAGCGGTGGCTGCCGGCAGAGCCGAAGTGGAGCCGCTGCGCAAAATCGACCCCGTTTCGGGGCGGCAGCTCTGGTCGGCTGTTGGGCAGGTAAAACTGATAAACCGCTATGCCGACCTCTTTCGCGAACATGGCCTGACCTGCGCGCAGGTGCTTACCACCAAAGAGAACTTCAGCGACCGGCAACACTATTTG
>CAYOJD010000150.1:0-5724 GCA_964404205.1 uncultured Prolixibacteraceae bacterium | reverse complement strand
TCGCGTCGTTCGGTTTCAGCGTCAGCGCTCCCTTGAAGTCATTGATGGCTTCGGGGTATTTCGTGGCCGCGACATTGGCATCGCCCGAGGCCAGCAGGCGGGTGTAGTCGGCTTCCAGTTTCGCTTTGTCGGCCTCCAAACGGGCAATTAATGCTTCTGTTGAGGCAATTTTATCCGTTGCAACCTGATCGTTAGGTTTAATATTTAGTGCCTGACGATAGTTAATCAGTCCCTGAGGATATTTTTTCGCGCCAACATTTTGATCGCCCAATGCAATTTGTCTTTCGTACTCAGCCTGTTTTTTGGCCTCGTTCTGAAGATCTTTCATATCTAAAGCCAGTTCCTTCAGCTTTTCTTTAACAAATTTATCGTCGGGCTTAATTTTCGAGGCTTCTGAATAAGCCCTGTAAGCATCTTGCAATTGAAGCTTTTGCTCTAAATCCATCGCTTCTGCCAGTTTCTTATCGAAATCGCCATCTCCAAGTTGCTTCAGCGCCAAATCAATCTCGTTTTTAATCACTTTATCGTCGATATAAATACGGGCATCGAAGTTATCAAGCACACCATCAGGCGAATAGACAATCTTTCCGATAACCTTTCCTTCGAAACTCATTTTAGTATCAGGAACGACAGGATAAAGCGTTACAACAACCAGATAGGGAGGAAAGACACTGTCCTTTTCCCACACTCCTCTCGGAATTATGGTTGAAACATCGATAATTTTATCGTAGTAACCTTCTTTGGCAAAATCAATACGATAATCGGTCTGATAATTAAGCTGCAAATCAAATCTACCTGAATTATTGACTGTTATACGTTTCTCAACATTGTTGTTTTCGAGGTTGGTCAATGAAACAACGGTTCCGGCAGGATCGCCTTTTTCGAGTTTTATGCGACCTGGAATCTGAAAGAATGCATCAGCATTTTGCGCGAAAGCATGATTAGACAGATAAATGGCAGTAAATAATATGATAATTCGGCAATAGGATTGAAACCGCATAGAGATATCAAAATAAAGTAAAACAATTCAGCTAATCAGGTAACAACAATATTACCAATTTTGGAGGTAAAAAACAGCAAGAGAGCGGGAAAAAGATGGATTTATGACAATTTGTTCAATAGCATTAACTTTTATCGGTTTTGCTGCTCCAGTTGAACTTCACGCAAGCGACTGTGGAACATCCCGTAAGCAAAATAAATTAACAATCCGATCCCCATCCATATTCCAAAACGGCTCCAGTTGGTTAATCCCAATTCGCTCATCAGATAAAGGTTAGTCAGCAAACCCAGTACCGGTATCAAGGACCATTTTCGCCATACGGCAAAGAAAGAGATTATGACAGAGGTAATCATGAAGAATGCAAACGGCAGAAAATGAATCAGGGACGGAAATTTTGCGGGATTAAAAAATGTCCCGGTACCATCGGAGTCCGATTTAATAATAAGCACAGCCAGCGCCAGCCAAATTGGCAAAAGGAAATAACGACTGTTCAGGTAAGGTACAACAAATCCACGTTGTTCGTTGTTACGTGAACCGTGCGGATTTACGACAAGAATCCCGCCCGAAACCAGTACAAAAGCAAACAATGTCCCGATACTGGTCAGGTCGGTTACTTCTGTGAGGTTCATAAACAACGAAGGAACAGCCACAATGAAACCGGTTACAATGGTTGAAAATGCTGGTGTTTTGTATTTTGGATGGATTTTTGAAAATATTTTGGGCAGCAAACCATCGCGGCTCATGCTCATCCATATTCTGGGTTGACCAAGTTGGAAAACCAGTAATACGCTGGCCATTGCGACAACAGCACTCACGGCAATGATACCCGATAATCCAGAAAGGTTCAGCCGGGAGAAAACAAATGCCAGCGGATCGGCAACCCCTAATTCGGATGATGGCACCATACCAGTAAGCACCAAACTGACTGCAACATACAAAATAGTGGTAATCATTAATGCCAGAAACATTGAAACGGGTAAATCACGTCGCGGGTTTTTACACTCTTCGGCAGTTGTTGAAATGGCATCAAAACCAATATAAGCAAAGAAAACACCCGAAATACCTTTCAAGACTCCGGCGATACCATTGGGGGCAAACGGGCTCCAGTTTTCGGGATTGACATAAAATGCACCGGCACCGATAACCAGTAATAGGATCCCGATCTTCAAAAGCACCATAATATTGTTGGTTGTTTTCGATTCGCGGATTCCAGCATAACAGATCCAGGTAATTAAAACAACAATCATAAAGGCGGGGATATCGCCAATCAATCGTATACCCATCAGTGTCGGGGCTGTAGTCCAGGCAGACCAAGCTTCCTGTAATGCGGGGGAAAGTGAATCCATAGCATTTCCCGAAGCAAGGATGGCACTGGCTTCGTTAAACCCACGCGATGCGGTGAGATAATCAGTTGTGAGAAAATCAGGAAGATGAACGCCTGTCCCATTTAGTAAACCCGTCAGATAACCCGACCATGAGATAGCTACGGCAATATTTCCGATGGCATATTCCATGATTAATGTCCAGCCAATAATCCAGGCAACCAGTTCACCAAAACTGGCGTAAGCATAAGTATAAGCACTTCCGCTGATGGGAATGGAGGAGGCAAATTCGGCATAACACATGGCCGACAAGCCACAGGCAATGGCTGTAAAAACGAACAGAAGCGAAACTGCAGGCCCGCCGCTGGCAGCTGCATTTCCAATGGTACTGAAAATACCTGCCCCCACTATAGCAGCCACACCAAGTGCAGTTAAATCGGTTACACTCAGCGAACGTTGCATGGCATGACCTTCAGCTTTTTGCCGTGCAGATTCGCTTAGAATATGAGCGATAGATTTCTTTCTGAATAAGTTACCTGTTTTCAAATTTAGATTTTTACCTGATATCCGAAACATTTATCGGAAAATCAGAGGCAAATATCTCAAATTAAGTAGAACTATTGATTAACAAATAATTAATTCTGATTATCCTTGATCAATTTTCCGCTGATACGCAGTAGTTCTGTCTCTGATATTTTAGCCTGATACTGAGCTACGAGCAAACTATTCTCAGCCTCAAGTTGCGACAACTGGATTTGTCGTAAATCGATATCGCTCATCTCGCCTACCCGATATTTCTCGAATGCAATTTTGGTATTCTGAACTGCAACTTTAAGATTGGCTTCTTCCAACTTCACCAATTTCAGGTTCGACAAATAATCATTATACACCTGAAATAAAGTTGATTCAATCTGCCTTAACGTTTGCTCGTATTCGTATTTTGAGCTCTCAGCTTCAATCCGCGCATTCGTTGCCTGACGACGCTTATTCCCCCCATCAAAAATCGGGATGGTAAGGTTTAAACCAACTACCGGCCCAACACTTCGGTTGGCGCGGGTTTGGCCATAATCGTTCTTAACATTCGAATAGTTGTAGTCGGTAAAAAAGCCAAGTTGCGGATATTGAGGTGAATGGGCAATGCGGTAGTCGAGATTGGCCACCAAACTGCGCTGTTTGGCCAGTTGAACAGATGAGTTTACTGAGGCCAGACTATCTTTAATCGGCATGATGTCGATAATTTCGCCAAATGAAATGGTGCTTTCGGTTTCAAAATCGGTTTCGGGAGCCACTACCAAAATGGTATTCAGATTTGCTTTCGCATTTTTCAACGCAACTTCCTGACGCAGATAAGAGGCACTGTCGGCATTTAAGTCAGTTGTTGCCTGTAAAAAAGCCAACTCCGAAGCTGAACCTATTTGATATTTCTTTTTCACCAACTCAAAACGCACATTCGAGAAATTGATGGCATTTTGCAAAACCTGCAATCTGTTGGATGACTGAACAACAGCAGAATATGACATGATAATCTCGGAAAGGACATTCTCGACAGTGGTTTTGTATGCGGTTTCGCCCATTGATTCCAACATCGACAGTTTATCTCGCCTCAGAAACATCCCGAAGCCGTCGAAAAGCGTCCAGTCGAGCGAAGCGCCACCCGAAAGTGTTTGCGAATTGGCATTGCTGGTTTTGGTTACATTGCCAAGTTGATCTTTATTTTCAAGCGACAAATAACTACTTCGGAAAGAACCTGTTGCACCTACTGTCGGTAAAAATCCGGCATTCCCCAACGTGTTGTTGTTTTGTGAGATCTCGGCATCGTTTCCGGCTATCAGAATAGAAAAATTGTTGCTTAAGCCTTTAGCCAGCGCATCCTGAAGGGTAAGCCGCTGAAGTTGTGCCGATGCTGAAAGCACAGCTATCAGCAGATAAATCAGTATTGTTGTTTTTTTCATATCTAACCAATCGTCAAACTGTTAGTCTTCAATTTCGGCGTTCAAATCCTCAATATCGTCATCTTCTCTCTTTTTTCCCGAAATGAAACTGTAAAGAGCAGGAATTACATAAAGAGTCAGAAGCAGCGAGAATAGTAATCCGCCAATAATGGTAATCCCCATTGGCACACGGCTCTTGGCTGCAGCTCCGAGTGCCAGCGCAATCGGTACAGCTCCCAGAACAGTAGCCAAACTAGTCATTAAGATAGGGCGTAAACGCAATGTTGCAGCCTCCAGAACAGCCTCTTTCAGCGGATGTCCGGCATTTTTCTTTTGATTGGCAAATTCAACAATCAAAATTCCATTCTTGGTTACAATCCCAATCAAGATTATGATCCCAATTTCACTGAAAATATTTAATGTTTGACCAAAAAGCCATAACGATAATACAGCGCCGGCCATTGCCAACGGAACCGTTAACATCACAATTACCGGGTCGCGATAGCTTTCGAACTGGGCGGCCAGTACAAGGAAAATCAATACTATCGTAAAGATAAATGCATACAACAAGCTACTTGAACTTTCGTCGAAGTCGCGCGAAGTACCAGCAAGTGCAGTCGAAAAGTTTTCTGTCAAAACCTCTTTTCCAATTGCACGCATTGCTTCAATCCCTTCGCCAAGAGTCACTCCTTTTGCCGGTTGCGCCGAAACAGTTGCTGCCACGAAGCGATTGAAGCGGAAAATCTGCGGAGGATTACTCTGATTGGCTATCGTAAGCAGATTGTCAAGTTGAATCAGGTTTCCTGCCGAGTTACGCACATAAATCGAAGATAAATCGTGCGGATCGTCACGGTTCACTCGGGTTGCCTCTCCAATCACCTGATACTGTTTGTCGCGAAGGACAAAGTAGCCGTATCGTTGCTGACTAAAATAGAGTTGTAGCGTTTCAGCAATATCGCGAACGGTAACACCCATCGTTTTAGCCCTGTCGCGATCGATATCGATCCTCACTTCGGGTTTGTTAAACTTCAGGTTCACATCGACTACCTGAAAAGAGGGATCATCAGCCGCTTTATCCATAAATTTCGGCAACACCTCTTTCAGACTTGCAAAATCGGGTGCCAGGATTACAAACTGAACTGGCAAACCGGCGCCTCTTCGAGATGTAGAAATGGTCTGTTCCTGAGTTGCATAAGCTCTGGCAAAATTGTATTTGCGAAGAACTCCGTTGATATAGTTGGCAATATCGTCCTGCGAACGGTCACGTTCACCGGGAGGCATTAAACCAATACGGGCAAAACCACCGTTTGTACCACTTCCGGGGCCGGCAGCCGTTCCCACCATCAATGTTGTCTTTTCAGGAATGGTATCCAAAAAGTTGGCTACTTCATTCATATATTGATCCATTGCCTCGAAGGCGGTTCCTTCCGGGGCCGTGACCGAAATCATCAAACGACTTTTGTCTTCCATT
>CAYOJD010000149.1:0-5763 GCA_964404205.1 uncultured Prolixibacteraceae bacterium | reverse complement strand
TCATAAGACCGGTTTTACCAAAAATACGGTAAGCAGCCATAATGATTAGAAAAGAGACAACGATTGATACAAAAAAGAGGATTTCGTTCATTTTTGTTGTTTTTTTACTTCACGGGGTAATGGAACCCGTGAATGGTTTTACAATAATTTTGAGGCCGCAAATATAACCCTAAAAAATGATTTCTTCCAAACGAGTTTAGATCAAAGCATTAATCAATTGATAGACTAATAAATAGCAAAAAGAAGGACTATCCTCGTGCGATAGCCCTTCTTCTTTTTTAACGAAACTCGCTTAGTATTTCCGCAACCTTCTCGGGAGCTACCCGTCCAAAGGTCTTCTCGCCAATCATCACCACAGGAGCTAATCCACAGGCACCAACGCACCGCAGGCACGAGAGCGAGAATTTTCCATCGGGAGTTACCTCGCCAACATCGATACCCAGTTGTTTACGAAACTCGTCAAGTACTTTCTCTGCGCCACGAACGTAACATGCTGTTCCGGTACAAATGGAAACCGGAAATTCGCCACGAGGCACCATTGTGAAAAAGGAGTAAAAAGTAACTACCCCATACACTTTAGCGACCGACATATTCAGTTCAGCGGCAATTAATTCCTGCACTTCGGCCGGCAGATAACCAAAATGTTCCTGGGTTTTGTGCAAAACATTAATCAATTCGTTGCGGTCGTTGTTAAAGTCGCTGCAAACGGCCCGAATAAAATTAATATCCTCTTTTTTCAATTTTATCGTGATATTATCAAGCGTATCCATATTGATCTAACTTTAGTTTTCTTCCAAAAAATTAACCTGTCTGTCGAAATAGTTGGTATGAAGCAGTTCATGAGCTTTATGACTGAGTGGTTTTCCCAAAAACTCTTCGTACAACCTGATGATATCGGGGTTTTCGTGCGATTTTCGCAGTTTCTTCCCGCTATCTTCACGATAAATGGCAGCCATTCTGGCTTTCAGTATTTTACTCTTCCCGTGATGGAGCGGTTGGCCACCGCCGCCAATACAACCTCCCGGGCACGACATAATTTCGATGGCATGAAAGTTACATTCGCCGCGTTGTATGCTTTCTAACAATCGGCGGGCATTTCCCAATCCATGCGCAATACCAATGTGAACCGGAACCCCGTCAAAATCGATGGTAGCATGGCGAAGCCCCTCCATCCCGCGCAGTTGTTCAAAATCGACCTTTTCCAGCGTTTTTCCCGTTTGAAGCTCGTATGCCGTTCGCACAGCCGCCTCAATGACACCACCGGTTGTGCCGAAAATAACCCCTGCTCCGGTCGATTCGCCCATCGGGCTATCAAATTCGCCATCGGGCAATGCCATAAAATCGATATTTGCCAACTGAATTAAACGAGCCAGTTCGCGGGTAGTCAGGACATAATTGACATCAGGATCGCCATTCGATTTAAATTCATCACGTTGACATTCATATTTTTTGGCCAGACAAGGCATGATAGAAACAACGATTAAATCTTCACGTTTTACGCCTATTTTCTTTGCGAACCAGTTTTTGGCAACCGCTCCAAACATCTGTTGCGGCGACCTTGCAGTTGACGGGATATCTTTCAATTCCGGGAATTGCTTTTCGAAGAAGTTAACCCAGGCCGGGCAACATGAAGTCAAAATGGGTAGATTGGCCTTCTCGTTTCCCGAAAAGAAATCATTCAGCCGATTCAGAAATTCGGTTCCCTCTTCCATAATAGTCAGGTCAGCTGCAAAGTCAGTATCGAAAACATACTCGAAACCAAGCTCTTTTAGCGCCGAAACTAACTTACCCGTAACCAACGTGCCCGGTTCAAGCCCAAAAGCTTCGCCCAGTGCTGCGCGAACTGCCGGAGCAGTTTGTACAATAACCGTCTTTCGTGGATCGGCCAGCGACTTTATCACATCACTGGTATGGTTTACTTCGGTTAAAGCCCCTGTAGGACAGACGGCGACGCACTGTCCACAAAACGTACAGACAGAATCCTGCAAATCCTGCTCGAATGCCGGCGAAACCACTGCCATAAATCCTCGGTTTACACCTGAAAGCGCCCCTACAGTCTGTACCTGATTGCACATCATTTCGCAACGACGGCACATGATGCATTTGTCCATTTCGCGAATCACCGACGGCGAAAAATCTTCGCGGTAAGTTGACTGTTCTCCTTTGTAGGTAATATTGCGGATATTAAACCTTTGGGCCATAGATTGTAAATCGCAGTTTCCGGATTTGATGCATACCAGACAATCGGCCGGATGATCAGACAAAATCAACTCGAGGACTGTTTGACGGGCATTCAGTACCCTGACTGAATTGGTTCGAATTTTCATTCCTTCAGTAGCCAGTGTTACACACGAAGGAGCCAGGTTTTTACGCCCTTCGACCTCAACTACACAGACACGGCAACCGGCAGGTTTATTTTCGATTCCCATATCGTGCAGTTTCATGTGGCAAAGTGTGGGAATATCGATTCCCACCTTTTTGGCAGCCTCAAGCACTGTTGTTCCCTCGAGCACCGAAACCTGATGCTGATCGATAGTGAGGGTTATATGTTGTTTTTTTTCTGTCATAACTAATTCAGAACAATAGCATTAAACTTACATTTTTCCATACATGCCCCACATTTGATACAGATAGTCTGGTTGATGGCATGAAGCTGTTTGCGTTCGCCCACAATGGCGTTGACCGGGCAAGCCCTCGAGCAAGCCGTACAACCAACACATTCATCAGCAATAATCTGATAACGTAAAAGTGATTTGCAACTTCCGGCGCGACATTTGTGTTCTTCGACATGTTCGTAATACTCTTCGGCAAAGTTCTTCATTGTCGAAAGTATCGGATTTGGTGAGGTCTGGCCTAAACCGCAAAGCGATGTATCTTTAATCACCAAACAGAGGTTTGTCAAAGCATCTAATTCGGTCAGCGACGATTTACCGGCTGTAATGCGGTTTAATATCTCGTACAACCGTTTGTTGCCAATGCGACACGGGGCACATTTTCCACACGACTCTTCGACTGTAAAATCGAGGAAGAATTTGGCCATCGACACCATACAGTCGTTCTCGTCCATTACAATCATGCCGCCCGATCCCATCATTGAGCCTGCAGCCAGCAGGTTATCGAAATCGATGGGGATATCCAGATGCTTCTCGGTGAGGCAACCTCCCGAAGGGCCACCGGTTTGCACCGCTTTGAATTTTTTACCGCCTTTAATACCTCCGCCAATCTCGAAAATTACTTCGCGCAAGGTGGTCCCCATCGGGACTTCAATCAAACCAACATTGTTAATTTTACCAGCCAATGCGAAAACCTTTGTCCCTTTCGACTTTTCGGTACCAATAGCACTGAACCATTCTGCACCATTCATCAAAACCGGGGGAATATTGGCAAAGGTTTCAACATTGTTGACATTCGTTGGAAAACCTTTGTAACCCGACTCTGCCGGGAAAGGTGGTTTAACTGACGGTTCCCCGCGCAGCCCCTCCATCGAATGAATTAATGCCGTTTCTTCGCCGCAAACGAAAGCCCCTGCCCCATACCGCAGTTCGACATCGAACGAAAACCCTGATTCCATGATATTTTCGCCAATCAAACCATATTCGCGAGCCTGCGCAATAGCCACTTTTAGGCGTTGAATGGCCAACGGATATTCAGCCCTGATGTATACCAACCCTTTAGATGCGCCAATACAATAGCCGCATATAGCCATTGCTTCGAGTACAGCATGAGGATCGCCCTCCAGGATTGAACGATCCATAAACGCCCCGGGGTCGCCTTCGTCGGCATTGCAAACAACAAATTTGGTGTTGCTCTCATTTTTTCGTGCAATCTCCCATTTCAATCCTGTAGGAAAGCCTCCACCGCCCCTTCCGCGCAGACCACTACGTTTTATCTCGTCGATAACTTCTTCAGGGGTCATATATTCAAGCACTTTCGACAATGCAGCATAAGCATCGCGGGCAATAGCTTCCTCAATGTTTTCGGGATTAATAAAACCACAATTCCGCAAAGCAATACGAAGCTGTTTTTTATAAAAATCCATCTGTTTCGAATCGTCGATTCCCAGTTGACTTTTGGGATCAACATAAAGCAACCGCTCTACTTTTCGCCCTTTGATAATATGTTCTTCAACAATCTCATTGGCATCCCAAGGCGAAACTTGTGTATAAAATGTATTGTCGGGAATAATTTTGACAATCGGTCCTTTTTCGCAAAAACCGAAACACCCGGTGGCAACCACCTTCACTTCATTGTCGAGGTTATGCAAGATTAGCTCTTTTCGGAGGTTTTCGACCAACCGGTGGCTCTCCGAAGCCCGACAGCCGGTACCTCCACAAACCAATATATCGTATTTAATTTCAGCCATATCAAATCCTCCGGTTATCGTTTTCAACCAACTTATAATTCACCGGAATAATCCCGTCGACCAACCGATGATTGAGAATGTACGACTCAATAATTTCATCGGCCTTACGGGTATCGACATGGCCAAAAACTATCGGTTCCTGACCCGGAAGCCGTACCTCAACAGTAGGTTCGGCATAGCAGTAGCCCATACAGCCGGTTTGTGCAACAACGCTTTTAACCTGCCGTTTCTTCAGCTCGGCAATAAAAAAATCCATTACTGTTTTGGCCCCGGCCGAAATTCCGCAGGTAGACATGGCCACACGGACCTGTACTACGCTATCGGGATGTTCAGCCGATTCGCGTATCGTGATATCAGTCTTTAGTTGATCGCGCAATTTCCGCAAATCGTCAAGCGTTTTAATCTTTGTCATTTTGTTTGGTTTTTCAGTTACTTTGATTTGAATTACTTATATCACACTATATCAATCTCTTTTAAATTTTCTGAAATCATTTCTTTCAAAGCTTCCGCCACTTCGGGCGATGACAACGGAACACCCTCAAAAAAAGAAGCTGTTTCGCGGCTGCTAAAGTGGTAATCGCCTTTATCACTTTTGGCATCCAGTATAAAATCTATTTCAGGCGACGAAATCGCCAGATTCACCAAAACTCCGGCAACATCGCCAACCGGCTGCCTATCGACATGGTTTAACCCGAACATTGCCACTACCCGGGTTCCCTTTCCCGGAAAACTTTCAAGCAACAAACTACCGCCTGTAGTTTCTGCATGATGTTTTAAAAGCGGCAAACCAAGCCCTACTTTTCGCGTGGTGCGGGTGGTGAAGAACGGATCTGTAATCCGGTCGATAGTCTCCTTTTCCATACCGCTGCCATTATCCGTAATTTCGAGCCTCAACGTATCACTGGTTTTATCCATCTCCAAAATCACAATAATCTGCGAGGCTCCAGCACGCACCGAGTTTTCGGCAATATCGAGAATATGCAAGCTAATCTGTTTCATTGACAGAATATTGAGCCGGTTACCAATCCTTCAACGCGGCGACCTTGTTCGTTTTTCAGTGCCATTTTTAGCTCTTCAAACGAAGGTTTTTCAAGCCAAAAACCTGTCGAGAATTTCCCAATCTGCTCAGGATAATGGGCATCTGACGAAAAAATCCAGGTTGCATGCTCTCCATTCGGAACCAGTTCCCAATAGTTTTCGCGCAACGAACCGGGTGTCAATTCGTATGCATCGCACTCTAAATCGTGGGGTATAAAACCCAGTTGGTGAAGAATTCCGTTTTGACGGCGCGAAATATGGGCTGGAATAAAAAGCCCGTTCAACTGGTGTACTTCTGTTTCAACCTCTTTGACCGAGGCCTTCAAAGCCGAAACAAGCAATCGATCTTCCGTAAATAATAC
>CAYOJD010000148.1:0-5878 GCA_964404205.1 uncultured Prolixibacteraceae bacterium | reverse complement strand
AAGGGTTACTTTCTATTTTGGTTCTGTTGTCTGTTTTTTTACACTTGGCGGTAACTCGTTTATATATGCATATGAGTTGCACCATATATACCATTTTGGGCGGATATGTGCAGTTTTTATGGCATTTTACATCTCTTCTTTCCCCCATCGGGAAAGGTTCTTCTGTCTCTGTTGTCGGCTGATTGCTGTCGGGCGGTTTGGTCTGGCAGGTTTAGTCGGCAATGGGTTGTTAAAGAACTCGCAGGCAAGGTAATAAAAAATAAATATCTTTTTATCCCTCATAAAGGGGATTTTTTTAACAAAATATTCGATACTTCTTTTGCTTTAAAACTTCCCCAGCCTTTTTTTGATGAAGAACAGCTAAAGGGTGCCGTAGGTGTCCATGCCCGGTAGCTTGTATCGTACCGTTACGACAGCCCGCCCCTTTCGGGGCTGAACATTTTTTTTCCCTATTTTCATAATCGGTTAAACCAAGGTCTGTTCAAGTAGCACACTGCGGCATAAATCGGTCCTCTGTATCTCCTCTGTATCTTCTCTGTATTTTCTCTGTATCTCCTCTGTATTTTCTCTGTATCTCCTAAGTATCTCCTCTGTATCTCATCTGTATCTCCTAAGTATCCGGTAGTAGAATCATTACCACCAATCTTTTTAGCGGTTTCACCCGCGGGTGAAACCGCTACACCACCTTTAAAAAAAGGGGGAATCCCCCCTGCCCCCAGCCCCTTCCGATAGCTATCGGAATCGCAAAGGGGGAGGTATCCATATAACGAGCCCAGCCATAATTCCGATGGGATTATGGCTGGGTTGAAAATCGCTAAACGGTATGTTTTGCCCCTCGCTGACGAACTATTTTTTCAAGGTTGGGTCTGTCACTTTTGTTTGGGGGGCTGTGCCCTGCGAAAGTATATCACATAGCGCGAATCGTGGAGCTTGTAAAAAGGGATAAGTTCGAGGTTTTGGTAGATGTCGGGCCCGAATAACCCGGGCGCAACAAATGTCTGCGGTTTGCCGGCCACCGGTTGAAGGAGTTGCTGCGGCTGCGCCCCATTGTCGACCAGCAGGGGCGCATCGTCGAGCGGATATTGCTTTCCGCGGGCACGATATCCCTCGAACTGCACCGAATCGCCCAGAAAGTTTTCATGGTCGGCGCTGTCGGTTTTGGCGGCCAGCACAATGGGGCCATGTAAAAAGGCAATATAACCCGAATCGGAGGGGAGGCTTTTGGCCGATAGCTGCATGGGCAGCAACAGTTCAACCTGATCGCCTTTTTTCCATTGGCGTTCGAGGGTTACATAGCTCCCCGGCTGACCCTTTACTTCGATTGGTTCGTTGTTGATGCTGATTTGCAGTTGCCCGGGGGCTACCCAGCCGGGATAGCGGACGGATATGGCCAGCGGGGTTGGGCCGGCTTCGTCGATGGTAAGACGGGTCGAGGCTTCATCGGGGAAATTGGTTTGCTGCGTGAGTGCCCATCCTTTCTCTGCCCAGTTTAGCTGCGACGGGATAAAAAGGTTGATGTACAGATTGTTGTCGCGGTGGCTGTAAATCAGTTCACCATATTTGCCATGGTTTTCCATTCCTGAACCGACACAACACCACATGCATTGCGTGGGTTGCGAGTAGACCCGGTAATGGCGCGGGCGCATCGGGGTATAATAGACAAAGCCTCCGTGTTCGGGGTGCTGGCTCGACAGGATATGGTTGTAAAGGGTGCTCTCGTAGTAATCGATGTAGCGGCTGTCGCCTTCGGTTTCGAACAGCAGACGGCTTAGTTTAAGCATATTGTAGCTGTTGCAGGTTTCGGGCCCGGCAATATTGGCTATCATATCGCTGAAATCGTCGGTGGGGTTGAAATGTTCCTGTACGCTGTTTCCGCCAATAACGATAGTCCGGTTGTGTACCACCGTTTCCCAAAAGAACTTTGCGGCACGGGCATAAAGGGAGTCGCCAGTTACTTCGGCGATGCGCTGGAAGCCCACTATTTTGGGAATCTGCATATTGGCATGGAGCCCGGTAAGCGAATCCTGATGATTGGCCAGTTGGTTGAGGATGCGTTGGTGCGAAAAGCGTTTGGCCAGTGTCAGGTATTTGGGGTCGCCGGTAATGACCGAAACATCGGCAAAGATTTCGTTCAGTCCGCCATGTTCCGAAACGAGCATGGTTTGGATTTGCTGGTCGGTCAGTTGGCGCGATATCTTTTCGATAAAATCGGTCAGTTTGATCAGTAGCTCTTTGGCCAGTGGTTTTTTGGCAATCAGCCAGCCATCGCGAAGGCCGGCCAGCAGCTTATGGATATTGTACAAGGGGACCCATTGTCCGTTGAGGTGAAAATTATCGGTTTCGATTTTTCCGGCAGCGATATCGTGCCACATGGCCATTCCGCCCGGGGTACCGCCAAGGTAACCCGTTCCGTTGTTGTCCTGACATTTTTTTAGGGTTTCGAGCATATCGTCGAGCCTTTTGTTAAGCTCGGGGTGACCGGTAGCGGCTACCATCTGGGCAAGTGCCGTCAGGTAGTGGCCACCGATATGCCCGTCGAGCCCGGTATTTTCCCAGTTGCCGTAGCTCTCCTTCTCGATGGGCAGTCCGGCTTCGCGCAGATAGGGGGCCAGCAGTCGGTCGGGCTCCAGAGCCAGCATATATTCGATGTCGGTTTGCCGGGCATTGTAAAAAGCACCCGGTAACAGTTTCACTTCATTCAGGGTAAATTGCTGTAAGGCCGGTTTAGCCGTTTCGACAACAGGATGGTTGGTGCAACTGATGCAGCAGGCTGTCAGCAGTAACCCAAAAAGGCTTTTGATCTTTTTCATTTGGTGAACAATAAATGGTTGCCCGGTTTTTTATGGGGTTGAGTTGGCAACAGTGTACTGAACAGACAGGCCTGTCGCGGTTTCAAATATACAAAAGCCGGTTGAGATTTCGGTAGCCGGTAAAATTAGCCCCCTTATCGCGGGAGTTGCCGGAATAAGGGGGCTCGTGCATTTATCAGCCTGTGATGCGGATAAATGGTCTGTTATGGTTTAAAACTGCTCTTCCTGCGCTTTTTTCAACTGACGGAGGAAGCGTTGTCTTTTCACCTTCAGGCGGATAACATAATCGAGATAGTACAATGCCGGGACAAAGACCAGCGTGAGGAAGGTGGCAAAGCTCAATCCGAAGATAATGGTCCACGAGAGGGGGCTCCAGAAAGCTACATTGTCGCCGCCAAAATAGATTTGCGGATTGAGATGGGTAAAGAGGGTCTCGAAGTTGATATTTAACCCCACAGCCAGCGGGATAAGGCCCAGGATGGTGGCCGATGCGGTAAGCACAACGGGTGTCATACGGGTTTTACCTGCTTCGATAATGGCTTTGCGTGTGGGCAAGCCCCTCTGTTTCTGCACGTCGCTAAACTCGACTATCAATATCCCGTTTCGCACTACAATACCGCCAAGGGCTACAATACCCAGTCCGGTCATCATGATCACAATTTCCATATCGAAAATAATGATGCCCATCAGTACGCCGATAATGCTAAATATCACTTCGCTCAGGATGATGATGCTCTTGCTGATGGAGCTGAACTGCGTAATCAGGATAAAGAATATCAGCCCGATGGCAATCACCATCGCCTTGAGCAGGAAGGTCATGGTTTCCAGCTGATCTTCCTGTTCGCCGGTGAGCTTCATTTCGGTGCCGCCATGTACGGCAAAATCTTTGGCCAGCGCTTCGATTTTGGGTACAATGTCGTTGGCCGAATAGCCCGACAGCACGTTCGAATAGAGGGTGATAACCCGCTTCTGGTCTAACCGTTTGATGCCGGCATACGAGGTGGAGTAGCTGATTTTGGCTACGGTCGACAGCGGTATGCTGCGCAACTGGCCCGAATTCATATCGCGGTAGGTAATCGACAGATTGACCAGTGCATTGACATTTTCGCGGGTGAGTTTGTTGTAGCGCAGCGTAATCGGGTATTCGTCTTCGGCCTCTTTAAATTTGGAGATCTCCTTTCCAAAGAGGGCGGTACGGATTTCGGAGCCAATTTGTCCGGTCGATATCCCTTCGCGCATGGCACGGTCGCGGTCGATTTCCACCACAATCTCGGGCGAATTGATTTCGAAGTCGGTCTTCATCTCTTCGACACCGGGGATATTGAGCGAATCGATATAATTGCGGAAAGCATAGGCATCGGCAATCAAATCGCCAAGATCTTCGTTGGTAACCTCGATATTGATTGGCTTGCCGGTAGGCGGGCCGTCGCGGTTTTTGTCGACCGTAATCTCGGCTCCCGGGATATCGGCTACCGCATCGCGCACTTTGTCGAGATATTCGGTGGTCGAGATGCCGGTAGTGCGGTATTTGTGTTCGACAAAGTTGATGGAGATTTTCCCTTTGTTGAACGGTTTTCCGGTACTGGTAAAGCCCTCTTCTTCGGCCCCGATGGTGATATTCGAGATAATCGATTCGACATCGGGGTTGCTTTGCCCAATGGCCTGATAGACTCTTTTCTCGGCGATACGGGTGACGCTGTCGGTTACCATTTGGTCGGTACCGCCGGGCATTTTAATGTAAACATAGACCGAGTTGGGGTTGTTTTCGGGGAAGAAGAGCACCTGTGGTTTGACGATTCCCGTCAGGGCAATGGTGACAAAGAAAAGTACAATCATGACACCCAGCATCCACACGGGGCGGTTGCCTTTCAGCATATAGCGCAACTGCCATTCGTAAATATCCATCAGCTTTGGCCATAGTTTTTCCTGGAAAGATTTTATCCAGTACTGGATAACGTAGTGGTAAAGCACCACCATGATAACGGCAAAAACGAGGAAGTTGGCAATGCCCCAGTATTGCAGCGCATAGAAGAGTGCTGCGAAAGCCAGTACCACCATCAATATCCTGACGGTTCGCCGCCACTCTTTCTTCAGGTTGACATTCTTATCGTATTCATGCCCCATAAAAGAGACGGCAAATACCGGGTTAAAAATGTAGGCCACAAAGAGTGAAGCGAATAGGGTGACTATCAGGGTAACCGGCAGGTAGTGCATAAACTGTCCGACGATGCCGGGCCAGAAGGCGAGCGGGAAGAAGGGGGCCAGCGTCGTAAGCGTTCCCGACAGGATGGGAAGGAATACCTCGCCGGCGGCCAGCTTGGCGGCCAAACGTATATCGGGATATTTGGCGTGGATACGGTGGGTGTTTTCAATCACCACAATGGCATCGTCGACCACAATCCCCAGCGCAAAGATAAAGGCGAACATCACAATCATGTTCAGCGTAAAGCCAAGGCCCGGGATAATCAGATAGGCGATGGCCATCGACAGCGGAACGGAAAGCCCCACGAAGAAGGCATTGGTGAAGCCCATAAAGAACATCAGCACAATGGTTACGAGGATAAAACCGATGATAATGGTATTGTTCAGCTCCTCGAGGGTATTGCGCGTAAATCGGCTCTGGTCGCCGGTGATGGTTACCGTTAAATCGTCGGGATAGGCTTTGCCCTTCAGTTCGTTGGCGACAATATTTTTGATATGGTCGGAGGCATCGAGCAGGTTGGCTCCGCTTTTCTTAATGACATTAAGGGTGATAACATTTTCGCTGTTCAAACGGGCAAAGCTCTCCTGCTCCTTAAAGCCATCCTTAACTTCGGCAATATCGCTTAGTTTCACAAAAGCGCCGCCCGAAGCATGGACCACAATGTCGCGAATGGTCTGTACATCTTTAAATTGTCCTTTCACGCGGAGGGTATTTCTCACGCCGTTCAGGGTTATGGTCCCGCCCGAAATGGTCATGTTTTCGGAAGCTACCGCCTGTTCGATATCGCTGAAGGTTACACGGGCTGCCTGCATCTTAAAGAGATCGGCATCGATTTGAATCTCGCGTTCGAGGGCACCTACAATAT
>CAYOJD010000147.1:0-6424 GCA_964404205.1 uncultured Prolixibacteraceae bacterium | reverse complement strand
TGTTCCCATTGCGCCCATTCACCGGGGATTATCGGATTGTAAAGACCATGGATTGACTGTAATTGCTTGCTAAAGCCCCGTTAATGTCTGGTTCGGACAGCTGATTTTTTCGCAAATAATTTTGATAACGCCATTCTGGTCGTTGCCGGGGGCTTCGAAGCGGGCTGCCTTTTTCAAATCGGGGTGGGCATTTTGCATCGCGTAACTGTAAAAACCGGTCTCCATCATTTCGAGGTCGTTCAGATAGTCGCCAAAGACCATTGTTTCGTGATAACCAATGGCCAGATGTTGCTGCACATGGCGGACCGCTTCGCCCTTGTTGGCTCCCATTGTCATGATATCGAGCCAGATTTCGCCGGAGACGCTCACCTGCATCCGGTCGCGCAGGTGCGCCAACGCGGGGAAACTGTTCTGCTCGGCACCGCCAAAATCACAGAGTGCAATCTTCAGGATATCGTCTTCGACCTCCATTAAATTGTCGACTTTTTGGTTGCGGAGATAAAATTTGGCAAGTTCGGCAACCAGACGCGGGTCATTGCTTTCGTACCAGGCCGATTGCCTGCCACAAAGCAGCACAAAGGCATTGTCGAGCCGGCGCACCGCTTCCAGCACATGGCATACCTCAGCTTTATCGAGTGGTTTCAGATAAAGGGTCTGCCCTCCCTCTTTCACATAGGTGCCATTCTCGGCAATAAAGATAATATCGTCGCCATCGGGGTAAAACTCCCGCTTTAGGGTATCATATTGTCGCCCGCTGGCTACCGCGAAACGTACCCCCCGGTCGCGCATCAGCTGCAACACCTTGCCAAAGTCGGGATGAAGCTCCTTTTTCGAGTTCAGCAGGGTACCATCCATATCGGTTACCACCAGTTTAATTGCAGATTGACCAATCATCGCTTGTCGGTTTGGGGCAAAATTAACCATTTGAACCCAAACCGGCTATCCGGCTGGCAATTTTATCAAAAAGCGATAAACAGCGGCTGTAAACAACCACCCCCGAAGGTTTTGAAACCTTTCGGGGGTGAATTACACTTTGATTTTGAACGAAACCCTGACCATTTGCCCCGACGAAGGAGCAAATGGTATCTCCGGGGGTTACTCGCGCATCATTTGAAAACAATTGCCATTCATGATTGCCCGAACAAAAAATGGCATGATATCAGGTTCTTCCCACACTATCGGGAGACAATTTCGACCTGCTCTATTTTCATTCCTTCGGCTTCGGCCGTAAGGAGCATTTTGCCGGCAGCACCTTTCGGACGGACAATGGCCAGACAACGTCCCTGCCAACATCTCTTTTGTGGTTGCCTGAAGCTTGACATATCGACCGGAGAGCCACTTCCAACAGCGGCAATCTCGCCATTTCCGGAGAGGGTGAACTTAACCATTGTCTCTCCGTCGGGTATCAGCCGCCCTTTTTCGTCAATCACCTCCACCATCACGTAAGCCAGGTCGTTTCTGTCGGCACGTATCTCCGGCCTGTCGGCCAAAAGCCGCAATGCAGCCGGTTTACCTACCGTTTCGATGGATTCGGAAGCCACTTCCGTTCCATTTTCGAAGCAGCGGGCGGTTAATACTCCGGGGGCATAAGGCACTTCGAAGGTTGCGGTAATCGACTGGCTGTCGTCGACTTTTTGTTCCGCTATCAACTGACCATCCAGCTCCAGTTTCACCTCAGAAGAGCGGGTATAAACATGGACTTGTAATTTTTCGCCTTCGTGGCCCTCCCAATTCCAGCTTTTCATCTCATCGGGGAAACCCCAGAGGCTCTGCACCTCTTTCTTTCCGGCAGGAACGGGGCGATGGACAAACATTGCCATCTTCTGCTCGCGCCAAACCACATGCTGATAATAATAAGGCACCTTGGGATTGCCAATCAAATCGATATCCCCTTGAAAATTCAGGAAGATTGGCCATGAATTTGGATTGAAAAAGAGCATCATCGATGCCATTGGGTTGCCCGATGCTTCGGGCTTATCATCGACCAGCCGCGGATAGCCGGTTCCCGCTTCGCCGATATAATCCATCGCGGTCCAGCTAAAATTTCCGATAATATAAGGAAGAGATTCAACCTTCTGCCAGTTTTCGAACGAGAGCGGAGGGTAAGACTCGGAAGCATAAATCACCCGCCCGGGATATTTCTGATGATCGGCTTCATATATGGTATGGGCATAGTTATAACCAACCACATCGAGCATTTCGATATGAGGGGCACGCTGCTCCCAACTGCTTTTTCCACCCAGCACAGCCCCCATATCGACATGGGCTTCGGTAACCGGACGGGTATTATCGAGCTTTTTCACCTCATCAACCAGCTGTTTGGCAATACGGAAGCCTGAAGTGTCGGCCGCTTCGGGGATCTCGTTGCCTATACTCCACATGATAATGGATGGATGGTTCCGGTCGCGCAAAAGCATCGACTGAATATCGCCCTGCCATGTTTCGCTGAAATGAAGCGAGTGGTCTGTCACCTTCACCGGGTTCTTTTCGTTGGGCATAAAAGCGGCAAACATTCCCAGTTTCGATACTTCCCACATATCGAATGCCTCGTCGATGACCAACATCCCCAAACGGTCGCAAACATCGAGCAGGTAAGGCGAAGGGGGATTGTGGCTGCACCGGATGGCATTAAACCCCGCCTTTTTCAGGATCTCAATCTTTCGTTCTTCGGCCCGGTCGATAGCTGCTGAGCCAAGCGGCCCGTTATCGTGATGAAAACACCCCCCTTTCAGCTTTACAACTTCTCCGTTTAGCCTAAAGCCGTTTTCGGCATCGAACTGAAGGGTACGAATACCGAAGTTGGTATGGCTATGATCGGTCGTCTTATTATCGGCGATAATCTTTACGACAGCCTGATAAAGGTTAGGCTCTGCTATCGACCAAAGGAGTGGTTTCGCTACCTCAATCTTTTGGTTTATCTCCCGCGTTTCGCCTGCAGCCAAATCGGTTTCGGCATTGGCAGTGGCCACTTCGGCCCCGTCCGGGGCAATAATCGCCAACTGATAAGTCAGTTTTTGGGCCATAGCCGCCGCGTTTACCAATTTAACGGCAACATCGACCGTGGCCTTGTCGGCTCCAATTTCGGGAGTGGTGACATGAACCCCCCAAGGGGCAATATGCAATGGATCGACCACCGTTAGCCAGGTGTGGCGGTAGATACCCGACCCTGAATACCAACGGGCATTTATCCCCTCATTCTTTACCTGTACGGCCACCACATTGGGCTCACCTGCACCATTCAGAAACGGGGTAACAGGGTAGCCAAAGGAGGTATAACCGTGCCAGTGGTTTCCCAAATGGTGCCCGTTGACCCATATATCGGCATTCATATAGATACCATCGAAGTGAAGGTAAACCACCTTTCCCTCGTCGGCTTTATCGATGGTAAAATGTTTGCGGTACCAGGCAGTCCCGCCAACGGTGTATCCGGTTCCCATTTTTCCGACAGCATTTTTCGAGAATGGACCAACAACCGAGTCGCCATCAGGCAAAGGAAGATCTTCGATGCTCCAGTCGTGGGGCAGATCGAGGGCGCGCCAGTGCGAATCGTCGAACGATACGGCTTCTGCACCGGCTGGGTCGGCTTTAACAAAGCGCCAGTCGGAATCGAACAAGCGGGTACGGGGTATTTCAGGTTCGGTGCCCTTTTGGCATCCTTGCCACAACCCTGTTAACACAACAAGGGCTACCCAAAGATAGCCGGATAACATTCTTTTCATCATTTGTTTGGTTTTAGTGAGAGAATCGCTATTGAAATAAATAGTCTGCAAAGAGGTTTTGTCAACGGAATTTACAGAACCACAATGGAAACCAATCTTCCAAATATAATAAAAGTATTTTACCCTTTTATTTTAATGGCTGAAAAACACAATTTCACTTTCGTCGCATCGAAAAGAATAAAAATAGAGCCAGGATTATCTGAAATTAGGATGATTGCAACAGGTTTAACCGAGCTGGCCGGAGTTTAAGGTGGCCATATCGTTGACAGGTATGACAAAAAATTATCCCCTTGTTTCTGCATGGCGAAACAAGGGGATAAATCAATTGAATCAGACTTAATTTTTCGACTATTGCAACTTAAATTCGATAGGAATGGTATAGGCAACGGCCACTGCTTTTCCGCGCTGCATGCCCGGTGCCCATTGCGGCAATTCGCTTACTACGCGAATGGCTTCCTGATCGAGCAACGGGTGTACCCCGCGCACCACTTTGGCATTGGTTACTTTGCCATCGTCGCCCACCACAAAGGTGACAAATACTTTACCCTGCACACCGGCTTTGCTGGCTTCGGCCGGATAACGGACATTCATGGCAACATATTTTTTCAGTTCAGCTTCGCCTCCCGGGAATTCGGGCATCTGTTCTACAATCACAAAAACATCTTTTCCATCCACTTTTGTCGTTTCCGTGGCCACCGGTTTTGTCTTTTTTGGCTCCTGCGGCTTCTGGCCTTTCATGGTAATTACAATGACGCCGTCTTTCCCCTTTTCACCATACAGTTCGGTCGCACTTTTATCTTTCAGCACGCTAATCGCCTCGATAGCATTGGGATCAATCTTATCCATTTCGGCTTTGGTTATCTCTTTTCCATCTTGGATAAACAGCGGAGAGCCTTTGGTCCCATCGGTTGGCCGTATCTGAACCGAAGCGCCCGATGGGGAGGGCTTCTGGTTACCATATCCAATGACCACTACCCCATCTTTAATCTCGACCACCGTACGTTCGAGCACCACTTTGATTTCGTTATTGAAATCGGGCTTTACCGAAGCCGTTTTATACCCTACAAACGAAATCACCAACTCGCCGTTGGCCGGAACACCATCGAGCATAAAAACGCCTTCGGTGTCGGACAAGGTACCCGTGGTGGTCCCTTTCAGGATAACGGCAGCACCGGCTACTGCATCGCCATTTTCATTGGTCACCTGGCCTTTTACCATCTTCCCGTCGAGGGATAAGGCAACAGCGGGGCCCGACAATGAATTGGCAGCGTATTCGGGTTTGGCAAATGCCCAGAAAAGAATGGCCACAACCGGTAGAATAGTCAATATCTTCACCTTGCGTAAAGGCGAAACCATCGTTTTTTTCATCATCTGAAATCTTTTTTTGTTGAGAGAATAATTAAATGAGTTGGCCAGCGACACCACCGGCCCGCCAAACATCTGGTTGAGCAGCGCTGCACGGTAAATGGCCGGATTCGAAGTGCGCTGCAGCGCCTTCTCGTCTGCCAGAAACTCGTGGTTCTGCCTGACAAAACGGCCATAGAGCCATACCACCGGGTTGAACCACTGCACCATGCACAACAGCTCGACCAGCAACAGATCGAACCAGTGTTGCTGCCGGATATGCTCCTGTTCGTGATTGATTATCTCCCTCGTTTCGGCGTCAGTAATTGAAGGATTGACTACTACGAAGGAGAAAAACGAAAACGATGAGGGATAACCGGCAGTTTTAATCACTTTCACTGCGCCGACATGGCTTACCTGGGCCTTGCGAATGACCGACAACACCTGTACGGTTTGCCGGATAATGCGCCATCCAAACCAAAGCAACCCTGCAATATAGAGAATCAGCAATGCAACTCTGCCATCAGGCGTCCGGTTGCCCGTAGCCACCATGCCGACGGTTTCCAGTTCGCCGCTCCCTGTTATTCCGGCTGCCGGAATTTCGATTGGATATCGCAGCGTTATCAATGGAAAAATCAGCGAGGCCAAAACACCTGCCAACAGGAAAAGACGGTTCAACCCGAAGTAACGTTCGTTGCGCAGAAAGAGCAGATAGACCAGCGCGAAGCCGGTAAGCCAAACCGTCGATTTGAAGAGGTAAAAAGCAATGGTTTCCATGGTTTACGCTTTTGAATCAGACAACTCTTTTTTGGTATCTTCCATCAACTCCTCGAGATCCTGGATGGTTAAATCCTTCTCGCGGGCAAAAAACGAAGCCAAAGCCGGGAACGAGTTATTGAAATAACCCTGCATCAACCCGAAAAGCTGGCTTTTCGAATACTCTTTTTTCGAAACCAACGGATGATAAAGATGAACCTTCCCAAACGATTGGTGTCCGACATAACCTTTCTTCTCCAGAATGCGAATAACAGTCGATACGGTGTTTCGGGCAGGCTTGGGTTCGTCGAACTGGTCGCGGATATCCTTTACCAGCCCTTCGCCCATCTCCCACAAAATTTGCATCACCTGTTCTTCAGCCTTTGTCAGTTGCATATTCATTGTTCCAATATTTTGTCAATCCTTCACGACAAACTTATGACTAAACTTTTAGTTACGCAATAGCTTTTGACTATTTTTTTAGTTAATATTTATAAAATTAGCATGAAATCAAAGTAAAATACCATCTGTGTAACTTTCTGCAGAACGAAATTATGATTAAAATCATTCTCAATATTTCCGTATATATGCCACAATAAACCATT
>CAYOJD010000146.1:0-6619 GCA_964404205.1 uncultured Prolixibacteraceae bacterium | reverse complement strand
TTGATTACGGCATTAATTTTTAGCCAAAGCTCGTTGTCGAAACCCGAAAGAGCAAACGTGGGGTTGGCCGGATCGGATGCTTCTCCCATTCGAACAATGACCATTTTTTTACCGGGTATGATATAAATCCGTTGATCCTCTGCACCCATCGCTGCAAACAGATCGGACGGGGCACTGGGGATCAACGGTCCCTGATAAACGCTCTGTCCGCCGGGAATCATATAACTGCTTTTACCGTTAAGCCACCACAAATAACCATACGAAGCGTTGATATTCTGTGAAGTGCCAATGCTTTCTTTCAGGAAAACTTCGTCGATAATTTGCTCATTCCCCCATTTCCCCTTGTTGAGTGCCAACAATCCAAAGCGGGCCATACTACGTGTATTGCTATGGTAGATCCTAAAAACCAAGCCATTGTTCCAATAACCATCCATCCCTATTCTGGTTTTTATGCGGGAGTTGAAATACGATTCAAAATCCTGATGGGCAGCTGATGCCACAATATCCATCAATCTTTGAAACACATTGTGGTACGACCATCGCGTTCCGGCATCGGCCAGATAGGTCAGATTGGTTTTAACAACCAAATTGTTCTCATCATTTAGGCCTGAGGTCATGGTCAACAGGTGTCTGGACGTAATCAGGTTCTCTTTTTCAATCGGTTCACTGGTCCACCCTGTGCCTAAATATTGCGACACTTTTTGGTTGATATTGAGCAACCCTTCTTGTTGGGCAATACCCGTTGCCGCTGCCACTAATGTTTTACCGGCACTGTTCCACGGCCAATCTGCGGCCGTGGTATGTCCGTTGAAATACTCCTCCATGACAATTCGTCCGTTGACGAGAATCATAAACGATTTGGTGCGTTTCTGTACCAGATAATCTTTCAGTGCCTGAACGGCTCCCTCGTTCCAGCCTAAACTGGAAAGCGATTTTGTTTCCCATGCTTCATCACTGTTCGATGGAAAATAGAACGATTCGTCTGTTGTAGGATTGGTTTTGCCCTCTTCTTTGTTGCATCCGGCTATCAGAAATAACAACAGGAGAAAAAGAAGCTCTCTTTGATTCTTCATAGGGATGGTATTCGAAATGATACTCACTTTGTCTATTAAACTCGAATGGGATAAAAAGGTTTAATGGCGCTCTTGCCTATTTGAAATTGATTCGTGATACGATTCAACAGAGAGAAATTCCCTTCGGATAAAGATTGAAGATTAAATCGATACAGTCTGATGCAAAACGGGAATGTTTCTGAATCAATTTGTCTCTTTTTGTGAGTTTACCATTGTCTCTGTCTGAATGATATTCCTCTCTTATACAATTCTTTTGGTATAGAGGTTGCTGCTTTGAAAATACAGACTGGTGATGAAAATGCAATGATACTACCTATCTTTAGTTTTATGATCGAATAAAAGTAAGTTTACGGCTAACCTCTTTTATCCATAGTCTGGCGATTAACTCGTGACCGGCCGGCATCGGGTGAACCCCATCCCAAATCCAGTAATCGGCCGGTGCAATTTCGCAGGCTTTTTGGAAAGGGTGCTGCAACTCTACCAACAAGGTTTGGTAACTCGCGGCCAACTCTCTGACCATCTGCTGCTGTTGGGCTATCTCTTCGAGCCAAACCTCTTTCCGATGGTTGACCCACCCCAGCGGTAGGATAAATGGCTCACAAAGCACGATGGTGACATTGGGCAATGCCGTCAGCGTTTTGTCGAGCACCCTTTTGTAGCTGTCGGCAAATTGTGTTACCGGCTCGGGGGCATTGTTGTTGACAATGGCCAGCACATCGTTAACCCCAATCAGGATACTAACCACATCCGGTTTCAAATCCAGCGTATCTTGTTGCCATCGCTTCTCCAAATCGCCGATGCGGTTTCCGCTGATGCCGCGGTTGTAAAACGACAGTTTTTGTTCGGGATAATCGTACCAAAGACGGCTGGCTGCCAAACAGGCATACCCATGCCCCATGACATGATTCCAGTCATTGTCGCGGGTACGGTTGCCATCGGTTATCGAATCGCCCTGAAACAGAACAACAGGCCCTTTTTCCGAAGTCGAACTTTGGACCGTTGGTGCGGGATAGATGGCAGAGGCCATGGCCGGAAATGGTGTGGCTACCATACCGGCTACACCGGCTTTTTTGATAAACAATCGTCGGGTGTTTTCCATACAGGCAAATTGAGTGATCAAAAATAGGCCATTTACAATACTTTTGCAGGTTTATACACCTTTTTTACGGCTCGATTTTTATCATTGGGCTTTATGTGGTTTATCGCCCTGTTAAAAAGGGTTCATCGCTATGGTTTCTGTACTTATCTGTACTCTATCTGTACTCTATCTGTACTCTATCTGTACTCTATCTGTACTTAAACAATACAGTAAGTATATTCAAATACCAGACAAAAAATATGGATAATCCTGTTTTGACAAAACTACAATTCCCTTCGTATCCCTTAGTGAGGTATCGATATGGGAAAGCATGGCCGATGTCGGAGCCTTTTTGAGCCCCCTTTTGAGGTAAAAAAAGCTATCTTAGCTGCCACGATTGCACTATCGGTCGGACAACTAAAATTTGACTTATGACTTTTAATTTTTCGCGCCCAACATGGTTGAGCAGTTTACTGCTTTTCACTTTAGGGGTAACCTGCACACTGTCAGTTGATGCCCAGACGGCCGAAAGCAGGCCACTTGCCATTGTAATGGACCGGCCGGCCAAAGCGTGGGTCGAAACGCTACCGCTGGGGAATGGTCGCATAGGCATAATGCCCGATGGTGGGATCGCCCGCGAAACCGTGGTGTTGAACGAGATTTCGCTCTGGTCGGGTGCTCCGCAGGATGCCGATAATCCGGCAGCCTACGAATCGCTGGATAAAATTCGGCAGTTGCTTTTCGAAGGCAAAAACGATGAAGCACAAGATTTGATGTACAGTACTTTTGTCTGCAAGGGGGCGGGCTCAGGACTGGGAAGCGGCAAAGATGTTCCGTATGGCTCGTACCAAATGCTGGGGCTGCTAAATATCGATTACACCTTCGCCGGTCGCCCCGATACAGCTGCCTACAGCCATTACCAGCGCAAATTGCAGATGGATAACGCCCTGTCGGAATGTGGTTTCCAGTTGGGAGAGGTGAACTATCATCGCGAATACCTCACCAGTTTCAGCGACGATGTGGCCATTATCCGCCTTACGGCCAATAAAGGACGGCATATTAGTTTCAAACTTACGTTCGACCGTCCCGAAAGGATGGCGGTTTCGGTTGAGGAGAACGACCTGGTGATGCAGGGGGCTATGAACAATGGTTCGGGGGGCGATGGAATGCATTATATGGCCCGTGCCACCATCGTGAGCAAAGGCGGGAAAAGGATCGCCGGGGAGCAGATGGTTGGCATAGAAAATGCTGACGAAGCCCTGATTTACCTCTCGATGACTACCGATTACAAGAACCCCAGACATACTTTCACCAATCGTTCATTGTTGGTCAAGGCTATAAAAAGTGGATACTCCCGTTCGCTGCTTTCACACGAAAGGCAATTCGGGGCATGGTTCAACCGTGCCACCCTCGATCTGGGAAGGAACATCGAAAGAGAAGGATTAACCACCAACCGGCGGTTGACAGAGTTTGCCAAAAGCGGAAATGATAATGGTTTGATTGAACTCTATTTTCAGTATGGGCGCTATCTGTTGATTTGCAGTACCCGTCCGGGTTTGTTGCCACCCAATTTGCAGGGGTTGTGGGCCAATACCTTGCAGACGCCCTGGAACGGCGATTATCATATGAACATCAATCTGCAAATGAATTTATGGCCAGCCGAAGTGACCAATTTGTCTGAGCTTCACAGTCCGCTGATTGAGTTGACCAAAAGTCTGGTAGAGCCAGGCCGTAAAAGCGCCAAAGCTTTTTACAATGCCAATGGCTGGGTTACCCATATTTTGACCAATATCTGGGGATATACTTCGCCGGGCGAACATCCCTCGTGGGGGGCTACCAATACGGCCGGGGCCTGGATGTGCCAGCACCTTTGGGAACATTATCTTTTTACCAACGATACGGCTTACCTGCGTTCCGTTTATCCGGTGCTAAAGGAGTCGGCCCTCTTTTTCAGCGAGATGTTGGTGAAAGAGCCTCAACATGGCTGGCTGGTTACGGCGCCTACCACTTCGCCCGAGAACAGTTTTATTTTACCGAATGGGAAAACAGCTGCCATCTGCATGGGTTCGACCATGGACAATCAGTTGGTGCGCGAGCAGTTTGGCTACGTTGCCGAAGCGGCACGAATATTAAATACAGATAGCGATTTTGCGTTGAAACTTCAGCAGTTATCGGCCCAACTTCCCCCTCACCAGATTGGCAAATATGGCCAGTTGCAGGAGTGGCTCGACGATTATCAGGAGGCTGAACCGCAACACCGCCATGTATCACAACTTTACGGGCTCCATCCGGGCAATCAGATTACCCCCGAAGGGACACCTGAATTGGCTCAGGCGGCAAGGGTAACACTCGACCGCAGGGGCGACGGGGGTACCGGTTGGTCGCGTGCATGGAAGGTGAACCATTGGGCCCGGTTGGCCGATGGTAACCGTGCCTATAAATTATTGAGCCAGCTGCTGGTTCCGGTAGCGACCGATGGGTACGATTACGGCCCTCAGGCAGGAGGAACCTATCCCAATCTGTTTTGCGCCCATCCACCTTTTCAAATCGATGGTAATTTTGGGGGATGTGCCGGTATTGCCGAGATGTTGCTGCAAAGCCATGCCGGCTATATCGAATTGCTGCCAGCCTTGCCCGATGCATGGGCGACAGGTTCGTTCAGTGGGTTCAAGGTGCGCGGAAACGGGGTCGTGGATGCCTCGTGGGAGAATAAATCGCTGAAGCAGGTCAAGCTGACTGCACAAAGCCACTCTCTCTTCCGTTTCAAGTTCCCGGTTGGGGCTAAAACCGTTTTGGTAAATGGCAAACCAATTTCATTGCCTTCGAAAGGAGATATGCTGGAAGCTGAATTAAACAAGGACGATATCCTCGAACTGAACTGGTAGGGCGGCAATGGGTTATCTTGGTCCGCCCCAACCGCACTGGCAATCTGGTCCATGGTTGTTGCCATTGCAGTGCGTGGCTGGAGGAGCATCGGGAGTTGACGGATGGTGATGGCCGGCTTTGGGCGGTTCAACGGGTTTATCAATGGGCTTTTTGCGAGGTTGAATCGCTACTTTAACCCAATTTCCTGCCGGAAACTTGTATCCTTCAACTGTTCCAAAAACAGCCGAGAGGGTCGATTGCAGCATTTTGGGAGTCCACACAAAGCCATCGCAACCGGTAACTTTACCTCCTTTTTCCTTTAACAAAATCTGGCCAAGGTTTTTCATCATCTCACGTCCTTTGTCCGACGAAGCCGGACAGCAGTTAAAGAGATGTACCTCTCCGTCTTTGGCCATCACTCCCGAGAGGGCCCTAAATTTATTCAATTCCTGAACACTGTTGTTATAGGTTTCGCGGTTTGAGTTTTTTATGTCGCGCTCGGTATTGTATTCGTTGGTCAGTTCTTTGCGCAATTTTGCCTCTTTCGTTTTGGCCAGCTTAGCCTTGATTGCTTTCATGTTTTCAGCCGCAGAATCATATTTTTTTCGGGAAGCATCGCGCGAACGGGTCAGGTTTTTCAGATCGATATCTTCGGGTTGTAACACCCCTACATGCGGATGTTTGGCATTCCCATGTCCCATCATGACAATCTTTCCCACTTTTACCCCTTTCTTTTTTAGGTTGGCCAGATAATCAAACATCTTACTGGTCGAGCCCGGTTCTATCACATAATCGAGCGAAGTGTCGTGTGCAAGGGTTTTACGCATCCAGGTTTTGTCCTTCGAATCATCGAGTAATATCCCAATGTTGATATTTTTTTTGACGGCCATACGCTTTTGCTTTAGTTTGATGTTGATGTTTGATGACCATCAATTTACAACATTATTGCTAAATAAAGAAGAGCTGTTTTGGTGTTTTATAATTCCTTCATAAACTCATCGACCGTTTGGATAGATGCATAATAATTTCCCAGCGCAGCTAAAAAACTTTGGTGTACATGCCGGGCGGTTATCGTTTCACCTTTCAGTTCGAGTTCGCGGGTGGCGCAGCAGTCGCCGATAACGGTACAATTATAGCCTGCATCTTTAGCTGCACGAACGGTGGCATCGACACACATATGGGTCATCATGCCGCAAACTACCAAATGGGTCACGTTGAGCGATTGCAGTCTCTCTTCCAGAGAGGTCGCTTTAAAACTGTTCGGAAAGTTTTTGGTGATTATCGCTTCGTCTTCGCGGGGGCTGATGTCGCGATAAATCTCAGCACCAACGGTTCCGGGCAGAAAGAAGGTGGCATCGGGGCGCGTGGCCCAATGCTGAATATAGATGACAGGCCACCCTTTCGAACGAAACTTTTCGAGCAGCAGTTGGGTATTGGCAGCAGCCTCTTTCGAGCCGGAGAGTCTCATTTTTCCTCCCTCGAAATAGTCGTTTTGAATATCAATTAGCAGTAAAGCTGCTTCTTTCATGTCATTAGCTTAGATAATTGTATGGATAGACCGTAAGCTACGCGCAGCAGCGCTCCGGCAAGTACCTCTTTATGT
>CAYOJD010000145.1:821-6713 GCA_964404205.1 uncultured Prolixibacteraceae bacterium | reverse complement strand
TAATACTAACCATTAATAGGAAATAGACCTTTTTTGTTACCTTAACTATCACTCAATTTAACATTTATTAAGACAGGTTAACAATTAGCACAACATAACTCAATTCTTAGAATTTTTTTTGTTTTGTCTACAATTTTATAACGGTCGTCGAGGCGGGCACCCACAATCCAGACAATCTGTTCGCCATGGGTGAGCAGCCAGCTCCTCTCCTTTTCGGCCAGGCTAAACTTCTCGTCGATAAAGTAATCACTCACCTTCTTCATGCCACTCATGCCCAGCGGACGGAAGTAATCGCCACTTTGCCACCGGCGCAGCATCAAGGGAAATTTGACCTTATCGCGGTCGATAAGCGCCACTTTGGGTGAACGTTCGAGCCTGAAATGGTCGTTGTTTTCGATGACCGAGATTTTCAAATGAACCGGCTTTTCAACCAACTGAACCCCTTCATCGATATAATAGTGATGCTGGTCGTGGTGGATAATTTTTCTGATAATCAGATAATCGCGATCAATCTCAAGCTGATAATCAGCTGATAGAAATTTCTTACCCGGTATGCCGTCGAGATGACGTTCGATATCGGCCACGACATCGCTGTTAAAGTGATATGGACGCAACAGCTCGAAAAGATAGGTATTGAGTGGACAAAGTAGCTTCAGTTCATCTTTCGAAAGATAAATATCGCCATGCCTGCTGAGCGAAATGCGTTCACGGGTGTATTCGATCTGTTGCTGAAACAGATCGTCGACCTCCTGCAAAATATACATGGTTTTGCTCAGGCTTTCGCGAAACGAGGGATTGATTTCTTCCATTGCCGGAAGGAGCTGGTGCCTGATACGGTTTCGAAGAATATTAAGATCGATATTGGATGAATCTTCAATATATTCGAGGTGATTGGCAAAGCGGTACTGTTCAATCTCCTTCCGGGAAGCAAACAGTAGCGGGCGAACGATACGGCCGTTTACGGCTTTCATGCCGGTAAGCCCCTGTATACCTGTTCCCCTGGAAAGATTTAAGAAGAAGGTCTCGAGCTGGTCGTCGCGGTGGTGGGCCACTGCCACCCAATCGTAATGATTTTTTTCGCACAATTCTTCGAACCAATGGTAGCGCAGTTCGCGGGCAGCCATCTCGATAGAGATTCCGCGTTCGACTGCAAATTGGCGGGTATCGAAAGAGGCCAGATGAAAAGGTTTATCGTATTGACGGGCGAGTGATTTTACAAAGTTCTCATCTCGAAGCGACTCTTCGCCCCGCAAGTTAAAGTTGCAGTGGGCCATGGCAACAGACAAACCTGCTTTATCGAGCAGATCGAGCAAGACAACCGAGTCGGTTCCCCCGCTCACCCCTACCAGAATGGTATCGGACGATGAGAAGAGTTTCAGTTTTTCGATATGTTCGCGAAAGCGGTTCAGCATCTGGTTTATGGTTGATGAGTTAAGAGTTATAAATATCTTTAATTAAAATACTTATTGTTTTTTTGAAAATTCTGATATTCAAAAATTTTAGTTCATTATTTTCCATTTCCCCCGGCCACCTTCGACACAATCGACACAATAACCCGGCAGGCTTTTTCCATCGACGAAGTAGGAATAAATTCGAATTTGCCATGAAAGTTGTGGCCCCCGGCAAAAATATTGGGACAGGGCAAGCCCATAAACGAGAGGCGCGCCCCATCGGTACCCCCGCGAACAGGAACAATATTGGTGGTCACATTGCAATCTTTCATGGCCGCTTCGGCCATGGCAACAATAAAGCTCACCGGTTCAATTTTCTCGCGCATATTGTAATACTGATCGGCAAACGATACGTCGGCTGTTCCTTCGCCAAATTCGGCATTTATCTTGTTGACAATATGTTGCATCTCCTTTTTTCGCTCTTCGAAACGATGGCGATCGAAATCGCGGATGATATAATCGAGTTCAGTCCGCTCCACATTGCCATTGAATGAATTGAGATGATAAAAGCCTTCGTAACCACTGGTATGTTCGGGGGTTTCGTGACGCGGCAGCATGGTAATCAACTGATTGGCAATACGAATTGAGTTCCTCATTTTGTGGCGGGCATATCCCGGATGGACATTAGTCCCGTTGATTACCACTTTTGCCGAAGCTGCATTGAAATTTTCATACTGCAATTCGCCAATCTCTCCTCCATCGAGGGTATAGGCAAAATCGGCTCCAAACTTCTTCACATCAAAATTATCGGCCCCCTGTCCTATTTCTTCGTCGGGAGTGAAAGCAATGCGCACTTTACCGCGTTTAATGGTATTGTATTCGAGCAAATATTCCATTGCAGTAATGATTTCCGCTATTCCGGCTTTATCGTCTGCCCCGAGCAAGGTCGTACCGTCGGTCACTATCAGGTTTTCGCCCTTATATCGCAAGATTTCAGGGAAAATGGCAGTAGACAGGGTGATATTTTTTTCGCTGTTTAGCACGATATCGGCTCCGTTGTAGTCCCCGATTATTCGAGGTGAAACATTTTTACCGGGAAAGTCGGGGCTGGTATCCATGTGGGCAATAAAACCCACGACGGGTAATTTTTCGGTTGTGTTGGGCGGTAACGTGGCCATGACATAGCCGTTCTCGTCAACCTCAACATCCTTCAACCCAATCGTAATCAATTCATCGGCCAACGTTCGGGCAAAAAGAAGCTGTCCGGGTGTACTGGGGGTAAGTTTGGTTTTGGAGTCGGATTGCGTATTATAGCGAACATACTTTAAGAACCGTTCAACAACTTTATCTTCCATAATTTTCCATTTCGACAGGCCATTTCTTTCTGTTGGCCGGCATTTATTTCCCGAAATTAACCTTTCTGACGCAAAATAAAAAGGCAACCCGTATGAGTTGCCTTTCAGCTATCGAAAATTTAAACTGATTTTAGTAAGAGAGTGCGAACAATACCCGACGGGAAGAAGGTTTACCGCTGTAAATGCATTTTCCCTCTTCGGCAACACTGTCGAACGGGATGCAACGTATAGTCGCTTTGGTTTCTTCTTTGATACGGGTTTCCGTTTCGCGGGTACCGTCCCAATGGGCCAGCACAAAACCACCCTTGGTCGAGAGCACTTCCTTAAACGCTTCGTAAGTATCGACCTTCGTGGTATTTTCTTCACGGAATTTTAGTGCTTTATTAAAGATATTTTGTTGAATATCATCCAGTAGTCCGGCCACAAGTTCTTCGATATTTTCCAGTTTCTCAACAGTTTTTTCCATCGTATCGCGGCGGGCCACTTCAACGGTTCCGTTTTCCAAATCGCGGGGGCCAATGGCCAGGCGCACAGGAACACCTTTCAGTTCGTATTCGGCAAACTTCCATCCCGGGCGCTGCGAATCGCGGTCGTCGTATTTCACACTGATACCTTTGGCTTTCAGGCGTGCAACCACCTCTTTAACTTTTTCAGAAATTAAATCCAACTGGTCGAAGCTCTTGTATATCGGAACAATGACCACCTGATAAGGGGCCAGTTTGGGAGGTAAAACCAATCCATTGTTGTCGGAGTGGGCCATAATTAATGCACCAATCAAACGGGTAGAAACTCCCCACGAGGTGGCCCAGACATGTTCCAGTTTCCCTTCACGCGAAGCAAACTGAACATCAAAAGCCTTGGCAAAATTTTGTCCTAAAAAATGCGATGTACCTGATTGCAATGCTTTACCATCCTGCATTAAGGCTTCGATGGTATAGGTTTCGAGGGCTCCGGCAAAACGTTCGTTTTCCGATTTGGCACCCTTGATAACCGGGACAGCCATATAATTTTCGGCAAAATTGGCATAAACATTAATCATCCGTTCCGTCTCTTCGAGCGCTTCCTTGCTGGTTTCGTGGGCTGTATGTCCCTCCTGCCAAAGAAATTCAGCCGTACGCAAAAACATGCGGGTACGCATCTCCCAGCGGACAACATTGGCCCACTGATTGCATAAGATGGGTAAATCGCGGTACGATTGAATCCAGTTTTTATAGGTACTCCAGATAATGGTTTCGGAAGTTGGACGAACGATCAGCTCTTCCTCAAGTTTGGCATCCGGATCGACGACAACGCCTTTACCATCAGGATCATTCTTTAAACGATAGTGGGTAACGACGGCACACTCTTTAGCAAAACCATCGACATGGTCGGCCTCTTTCGAAAAGAAGGATTTGGGAATAAAAAGGGGAAAGTAGGCATTCACATGACCGGTTTCCTTAAACAAGTGGTCGAGATTGGCCTGCATCTTTTCCCAGATGGCGTAACCATAGGGTTTGATGACCATACAACCCCTTACAGCTGAGTTTTCGGCTAAATCAGCTTTCGAAACCAAATCGTTGTACCATTGCGAATAATTTTCTTCTTTTGAAGTGAGAACCTTTGCCATTTTAGTCTTTTTTGGTATGGTATTTGCTTAATATTTACTGATATTTTAGTGCGCAAAGTAACGAAAATAGTAAGACTTATAAAATAGATATGGAGGGAGAAATCATGAAAACGAATGTTAAACAATTGTTAGCGGTTGCACTATTGGCGGGTGCCTGTACAACCGGACAAATGATCTCGTCGGGAGGTTACACCGATGATATCTACTACACACCTGGAGCAACACCTCCGGTAGTAGTACAAAAACCGACAACGAAACAACAAAACAGAACATCAGTAATCTCTCAAACCAACGAGAATGAGCAGGGGCGCGTGGTCGATAACTACGTTTTGCCCGGCGGCAACGATCAAAAATCGGCAAGTGCCTATTACTTTGACGACCAGCCAGCTTATTCCGACACACTATACGAATACAACGATGATACGGTAAGATATACCATCAACAACTACTACGAAGGAGAAGAGATGAGCTACACCAACCGCATCAGGTCATTTTACAATCCCTATCTCTACGATCCCTACTGGGACTCGTTCTACGATCCCTTTTGGGGACCATCGTGGAGCCTGAGTTTTGGTTGGGGCTGGAATCACTGGTCGAGCTGGAATAACCCCTGGTATGGCGGCTGGTGGGGCGGTTGGTACGACCCATGGTACAGTTACTGGCCCAGTTGGGGTGGTTATCCCGGATATTGGCCCGGCTACTACCCTGGTTGGGGTGGAGGTGGCTGGCCTGGTTGGGGCGGCGGTATTGTAGTAAGCGACCGGAAGTATGTACAGGGTAGACCATCATTGCATGGTCCAAATGCTGGTTCAAGCTATACCAACAGAGCCGGCTCATCGTATACCTCCAATAGAGATGGAGTGTTTGGTGGAAACCGTGAAAATGTGGAGAATACCTTATCAACCGGGAGGAACAGTGCTGTCGGTTCAACCGGAAGAGGAAATAGCTCTACGCTTAAAGACGCTTCCACATCATCAGGAAGTAACACCGGACTTAACAGAGTATCAGGTACGAGAGGAACATCTAACGATACCAAATATATCAGGGAAGGAAGCAGTGGAGTTGTAAATCAGGAAGGGAACTATACCCGCCCATCTTCAACCACATCATCGACAAGACAACAGTATACACCCACCTATACCCGCCCCCGCACCAATACGCAGCCATCGTACAACAGCGGTTCAACACGTCAGTACACCCGACCACAGTCAACTGGTTCGAGCAGCAGTGGGACAACCCGTTATGCCAAACCTCAAAGCTCCGGAAGCAATTCATCGGGGACGACTTATCAGAGAGGTTCGTCGAGCAGTAATTCGCGGAGCTATTCGGCGCCGGCTCCATCAAGCAGTGGAACTTCCCGCTCAGGCAATTCAGGAAGCAGCTACTCAGCCCCTTCAAGAAGCAGTTCTTCAGGTAGTTCATCAGGCAGCTATTCTGGTGGAGGCTCAAGCAGTCGCTCAAGTGGCAGTAGTTCCAGTTCTTCGGGAAGTTCATCAGGTCGCCGTCATCCTTAACTGTAAAGCTGATTACCTTACTAACA
>CAYOJD010000145.1:0-811 GCA_964404205.1 uncultured Prolixibacteraceae bacterium | reverse complement strand
AAAATTGTCAATTAAAAAAGATTATTCATTCAAAATAGTCATAGGTTATGAAAAAACTATTAGTCACCATGATAGCTGTATGGGGAACATTTTCTCTGGCGACAGCGCAATATGTTGATCAGGCACTGATTTTCTCTCAGCAAAACTATGGTTCGACCGCTCGATCGAAAGCAATGGGTAACGCATTTGGGGCATTAGGCGGCGATTTTTCGTCACTGAGTATCAACCCAGCAGGAATAGGTGTATACCAACGGTCAGAGTTTTCCACAAGTGTGAATATACTGAATTATAATAAAACCAAGTCAGCCTATCAAGGATACTCAAGTGAAGATGATTCAAACAAATTTAACTTCAGCAATTTGGGATTTGTTGGAAGCACACCAATGGTAAACAGCTCTTTTTCAGGACTAGTCTCTCTGAATTATGGCATTGGATTTAACAAATTGAATAACTTTAATCAAAATTCGCAGACTTATGCAAATTACTCACCTCATTCAAGATTGGATGCATTTGCACAAAATGCAAGAGGATTAACCACTATTGCATTGAACGATGAAAATGCGTTCTACAATATTCCGTTTGAAAGTAAACTAGCCTGGGATAACTATCTGATTGACCCAGGAGAAACACTCAATACTTATGTACCAATCCTTCAATATGGAGAAACAGTCGATCAGCTTGAAAATTCACATTGTGAAGGATATACCAACGAATTTGTGCTTTCCGTTGGGGCTAATTTCAATCATAAACTATATTTAGGGGCGACATTCGGATTTCAAGATCTTTACTTCAATGAAAGGTATTCTTATGG
>CAYOJD010000144.1:6474-6854 GCA_964404205.1 uncultured Prolixibacteraceae bacterium | reverse complement strand
TGGTAAAGCCCGAGGTGCCCGAAGTATAGGAAATAGCGCAAACCTCTTCACTGTCGAGTTGGGCAAACCGGAGTTTCCCGACAATATCTGCCGGCAAATTCTGAATGTCGAGACAGGCAGCTGCACCACTTCCGGTACCGGGGGCTGTATAAAGCGGGGCGAAACCGGCCAGGCTCACCACATTTTTAACCTCAGGGATATGGGTATAATCAACCTTCTCGGTCAGAGAGTCGTGAAGAAATAGAAATTTGGCTTCAGAATGGTTGAGAATGTGCATGGTATCGGCAGCATTGAAATCGGGCAAAATGGGTACCACCACCGCCCCGTAGCAAAGCGTGGCCAAAAACGAGATGCCCCAATGCGATGAGTTTCGTCCCAGC
>CAYOJD010000144.1:0-6464 GCA_964404205.1 uncultured Prolixibacteraceae bacterium | reverse complement strand
TACCTTATCGCCGCGCTGAAGCCCCGCTTCGTCGAAATAACAATGAATGGCAGCCATCATCCGAGCCACCTCGCCATAGGTAAACGTTTGCCCTTTGTAGTCCGAGAAAATCTTTAAATCGCCGTTTTTGGCAAACGATTCGGAAAATAATGCAGTTAAATCAATGCGTTCCATGCAATCGGTCATTATCGTTAAAATCAATAAAGTTGCGGGAGCAACAGTTTACTGTCAAAAAAAAAAGATGCCAAACCCCTCTCCCCGAAATGAGGAGGGAAATTACAGTTTTTTTTATAACTGACAAGCAGTACTTTTCTATAGCAGACAAAGAAAAGGCTTCATCCATTTCATTCACAATTTCAAGCACAACAAATTAGCAATCTATTGTTTACATTCTTTCTTCGAGGACTTTAAGATTGATCGTATTGAACTTTTGCTGTAGCCAGCCAGACAATTTTACGCTGTCAATATCTTTTTCTTTTTGCAAAGAGTAGAGAAAGATGATCAGGTTGCCTGTACTATCATTGGCCAATGTATGATGACCGATAGAGAATTTTTCAATCTCCGGAAAAAGGATCCTTATTTCCTTATCGGTTCCGTTTAAATCGATTTTGTATTTATCGAGTTCGTTTTTAAGTCTGATAATTTCTATATCTTTCTCGTTGACAATTTTATCCTGTCCGCTAAGTTCTTTCAGTATTTCCCCCTTCAAATCCATCGAGTCCTGTCTGATAACCAACTGGGTATTCTGGGCACCAATCTTTTCCAACTTATCATTCAGGAGATGAATCTCCTCCTCACTAAACCGTTTCGACAGAAAAGCCAACTCCAGTTTACGTGGATTCTCGTTGAATCTCACTTTTTGAAAAACAATGGTATAGCCCATCGAGGTAAACTCGTTATCAATAAATTGATATACTTTCTGTGTAAACTTCTTTTCGTTGTAGAGATTAAAAGCAAGAAAAAAACTGGGAATAATCATTATGAGTATCATTACAGATATCCCTCTTTTAATCCGCAGATCGTGCTTCTTGTCAATTGTCTGTACTGGCGGGTATTTAAGATAACGGGTAATGAAAAAAGTTGCGATGCAAATAAAAAAACAATTAATGGCATAAAGATAAAAGGCGCCAAAGAAATAACTCAGATTACCAATAGCAAGGCCATAACCAGCTGTACATAGCGGAGGCATAAGTGCAGTAGCAATTGCAACTCCCGGTATCGGGTTTCCCTTGTTGACCCTTGTGAGAGAAATTACCCCTACCAATCCACCCAGAAAAGCAATCATCACGTCGTAAATATTAGGCGAAGTCCTGGCAAGCAATTCAGATTGGGTCTCCTTAAAAGGGCTAATAAAGAAATAGAGAGCTGCCACCAGTAAACTTACTACAGTGGCAATCAGCAGGCTCCTGCCTGCTTTTTTAAGTATTTCAAAATCGTATGTTGCCAAAGCAAAACCTGCACCTACAATTGGCCCCATCAATGGAGAAATTAACATTGCCCCAATTATAACGGCCGTTGAATTTACATTTAGCCCAATCGAAGCAATTAGGATTGCACAGGCCAGAATCCACAGATTGGCATTGCGAAAGGAGATATTATCCTTAACGTCAATTAACACCTTCTCTTTAACTTCTTCGCCTTTATGAAGACTGATAAAATCTATTAGATTGTTTTTCATCCCATTTCGAATTATAAATCTGTTCACGAAATGTGTAATATAATATAAACCGGGCGAAACTGAAAAAATTGCACGAAGTTTTTTGGCAAGGTGCAAATAAAAGCAAAAAAGAAAAACTTATCTGACACACTAAAACCGGCTATTAATCTCGGAGATAAAATACCATTATCTCTCATTTACAAACATTCGAGCAATGGCCAAACAGAAAATCAATCGCCTGTTTGGCAAGTGGCGACCAGAGGAGATCAGTCGTTTACACCCAATTTTCTGCAATCTCCTTTACTGCAATAAGGACACTACTGTCTGCTTTGGGTGCCAACCAGCAATCTTCTTTTTTGTGTTCTACAGTCTGTGTAAACCTTACATTGTAAAAGGCACATTCGGTTTGAAGACCGGACTAATGAAATGAATGAAAAGCATATTTTTTTTATTTTTGAAACCACTAAAACTGATTCATATGAACCGACTTGCTTTAACTGTTGCACTTTGTTGGATATCACTGTCATCGTTGGCACAAAACCCGTTTATTACCCATCTTTATACCGCCGACCCGTCGGCACATGTTTTTAACGATACCCTTTTTGTATATCCGTCGCACGACGAGGATAGCGCAACCTGGTTTTCGATGAAAGATTGGCATGTTTTCTCGACTACAGACCTTAAGAAGTGGACAGATCACGGGGTTGCCTTTTCGCTGCAACATACCCGCTGGGCCAAGTCGGAAGCATGGGCTCCCGATTGTGTAGCGCGCAATGGCCAATATTATTTTTATTACCCGGTCGAAAAGAGCAAGATTGGAGTAGCCGTTGGCGATAAGCCTTACGGTCCGTTTGCCGATCCGCTCGATTCGGCGCTGATACATATTCACTCGAAAGGGGTTGTCTGCAACCGCGACTTCATCGACCCGGCCGTATTTATCGACGACGACGGACAGGCCTATCTCTACATGGGTCAGTTGGTGGTAAATGCGGTAAAGCTCAACAAAGATATGATTTCGTACGATGGCGAAGTACATCTGCTCGAAGGGACCGACGATTTCTTTGAAGCCATCTGGATGCACAAATACAACGGTAAATATTATCTCTCCTATTCGGCAAACAGTGGCGAAATTAAATATTGTATTAGCGATAATCCGTTGGGGCCTTTTGTTTACCAAGGGGTAATCCTGCCCAAAATGAACAGTGGGACCAATCACCACTCCATCGTTCAATACCGGGGCAATTGGTATATTTTTTACCACAATGCCGACCTCTATTTCAGCAACCACCCCGAAGTGAAACCTAAGTTTGGCTGGGGACATCAGGGAAGCCCACACCCTTTCCGCCGTTCCATCTGTTGCGACAGGCTCTATTATAACGAAGACGGGAGCATCAAACCGGTGATCCCTACTCGAACCGGGCCACTTCAATAGGTTTACCGTAAATCTCGAAAACAATATTATAAATCAACCATTAGCGGTTTGGCCAATCGCAGCCCGAAAGGGTCACACCACTTCGGCCACAACAAATGTACTGCCGCCAATAAAGATCATGTCGTCGCGGTGGGAGGCCTGTTTGGCGGCGGCCAGCGCTTCGGCTACCGTTGGGTAGGGTTTGCCGGCGAGCTGAAAATAGGAGGCCATCTTCATCAGTTGTGTTTCATCCATCGCACGGGGCATCGAAGCTTTGGTGAAGTAATAAACGGCTTCTTTAGGCAGGCGGGCCAGTACCGACATGATATCTTTGTCGTTGACCATTCCGATTACCATGTGGAGCTTTTCACAGGGTGTGCGGGCCAGTTGGGCTACCACCTCCTGAATGCCTGCTTCGTTGTGGCCGGTGTCGCAAACAATACGTGGGTTGGCCCCCAATATTTGCCACCGTCCCATCAACCCGGTCGAAGCCACAACGTTTGCCAACCCGTAACGCAAGGCTGTTTCGGGAATATTCCACCCCTGCTGCTGAAGGGTTTCGAGGGCCACCAATGCCGTAATAATATTTTTCGACTGATAACTTCCCAACAGGTCAAGGGCCATATCGCGGTAAACCATTTCGTCACGATTTTTCACATTGAACAGTTGCCGGCCATCGGCGGTGGCCATGGCATAACCGGCTCTTAACTGCTGGTCGGCAAAGCAAATGGGGGCACAGGCATCGCGGGCTTTCCCCTCGAAGATGAGGGCTGTTTCGGGATGGGTCTCTCCTATCACCACGGGGATTCGGGGTTTGATAATCCCCGCCTTTTCGAGCGCAATCCGGCCAAGGGTATCGCCAAGCAGCGCCATGTGGTCGCGGCTGATATTGGTTATCACCGAAAGTTCGGGGGAGATGATATTGGTCGAGTCGAGCCTTCCGCCTAACCCCACCTCGATTACAGCGACATCGACCTCTTCCGAAGCAAAGTATTCGAAAGCCATTATCACCGTCAGTTCGAAAAACGAAGGCTGGATAGATTCGGTTTTGTTGGCCTCCAGATAACGCTGTGTGAAATCGACAACAAAAGCTTCGGAAACCATTGTTCCGTTAACCCTGATGCGTTCCCTGAAATCTTTCAGGTGAGGCGAAGTGTAGAGGCCCGTTTTGTAACCGGCCGCCTGTAATACACTGGCCAACATATGCGATACCGATCCCTTGCCATTGGTACCGGCAACATGGATGGTTTTGAAATGCCGGTGCGGGTGGTCGAACATTTTGTCGAGGGCCAGGGTGTTGTCGAGGCTATCCTTGTAGGCTGCAGGCCCACTTCTTTGGTAATAAGGAAGTTGTTCGTACAGGTAATTGATGGTCTCGTGGTAACTTTTCATGGCCCCTGATTCTTGATAAATTTCTGTGCAAAGATGATAAAAAGCTTTCCGCAAAATATCAACCGCATCAATTTAATATTAATTTTAGACGGAACGCCAAATGCGATTTTATGCATAAAGCTAAGATTTTTGTTATCGACACCAATGTGATCCTTCACGATCACGAGTGTATCTATAATTTTGAAGATAACGATGTTGTGCTTCCTATTACCGTACTCGAAGAGCTCGATAAATTCAAAAGGGGCAACGATCAAATTAATTTTCAGGCCCGTCAGTTTGTCCGAGTGCTCGACGAAATTGTGGGCAATGATTTGTTTAACGGTGGTATCCATTTAGGGCCGGGAAAAGGGAAGTTAATTATCGAAACCGGTAAGCCTTTTTCTGAAAACCTGAAAACATCGTTTCGCGAAGATATTCCCGATCACCGCATACTGGCCATCGCCGAATATATCACCGGGAAGTTCAAGGATCGAAAGGTCATTTTGGTATCGAAAGATATCAACCTTCGGATGAAAGCCAAGTCGCTCCATATCGAGTCGGAAGATTACCGTAACGACAAGGTGGAGGATATCAACGTGCTGTATCAGGGCATCAGGGAGATTAAAGATTTTAGCGACGATAAGATTGCCAAACTGTACGAAGATCGCTCGCTGCCGGTGGAAGAGGCTGGTATAGAAAAGCAGTTTGCCAACGAATTTTTTATCCTGAAAGGACGTTCGAGCGTGCTGGCTCACTATAATCCGTTCCATAACCGTTTCGAACGGGTCGACAAAAAGGTAGCTTATGGCATTAAGCCGCGCAATGCCGAACAGACTTTCTCCATTCATGCCCTGTTGGATCAGGACATCAAACTGGTAAGCCTCACCGGCAAAGCCGGAACAGGCAAGACACTTCTGGCATTGGCAGCAGCCATCGCACAACATTCGACCTACGATATGATACTGCTGGCAAGGCCTATCGTGGCGCTCAGCAACCGCGACATTGGCTTTCTGCCCGGCGATGCCGAAGAGAAAGTTTCGCCCTATATGCAGCCGCTTTTCGACAACTTGGCCGTTATCAAACGATGTTTTGGGCCACACAGTCCGGAACAGCAACTTATCGAAGATTTGCAGAAGAACGAACGGTTGGAGATTAGTCCGCTGGCCTTTATCCGTGGGCGCAGCCTATCGAACTGTTATTTCATTATCGACGAGGCGCAGAACCTCACACCCCACGAGGTAAAAACCATTATTACCCGCGCAGGTGAGGGAACCAAGATGGTATTTACCGGCGATATACAGCAAATTGATTCGCCCTATCTCGATATGCAGTCGAATGGGTTAGCTTACCTGACCGATAAAATGAAGGGACAGGATTTATTTGCCCATATCAATCTGGTGAAAGGCGAACGCAGTTATCTGGCCGAATTGGCAAGTGATTTACTCTAAAGATGGTTTAAAATGTTGAAAGTAAACGAATATTTTGGCGGTCAGGTTAAGTCGATTGCCGTCGAAAACAGTCAAAGCAAAGCCACTATCGGGGCTATCGAACCCGGAGAATACGAGTTCGGTACCAGCTCCATCGAAATTATGATGGTAGTAAGTGGCACGCTTAATGTATTGCTCCCAGGTCAAAGCAACTGGAAATCATATACCAAAGGCGAGAAATTCGAAATTGGGAAAGGTGAAACATTTAAAGTTAAAGCAGAAGAAACGGTCGGCTATTTTTGCATTTATATAAATTGATTATTTTTGACATACAAAACTTTGGCATTCAGTTTCGCTTAAATAAAATTGTTGCAGTATACTAAACCTGGCACAGCAACCGCGAAATTTGCCAAAGTTTTCTTTTTGCCCCATTTGAATACCCGTCTCGTTTTTGTCCGTAAAAGAGGGCTGATGGCCTTTTGCCATTTCATTTGTATTTTTGCCCATCGAAATCAGGATATATGGATTACAAAGATAAGACCGTAGCCTTTGGTACTTTAGGCTGCAAACTCAATTTTTCAGAAACCTCAACCATTGC
>CAYOJD010000143.1:0-6867 GCA_964404205.1 uncultured Prolixibacteraceae bacterium | reverse complement strand
ATAGCTGGAGAACGCGATCACGGACCAGATTTCTCAGGTAAAGAATTGATTCTCCCAAATATTGCAATGGCACAACTTAAGCTTGGAGATTTTAATGCTTCCATCAAAACATATAAGGAAGCGTTAATTTTTATTGAAGCAAATTTTGGCAAGCAAAGTCCGGTATATGCCAATTGTTTGACTGAACTGGGGCAGGTTTATATGAAAAAAAGCGAGGCGGCCTGCAATGTCGGAGGGTTTGTCATTGAAAAACAAAAGAATACCGAGACTGCTCTTCGTTATTTCCAGCAGGCATTGATGGCTGTCGCTCCAGGGTTCAATTCCGAGAAGTGGAAGGATAATCCATCTCTTGAAAATGTGTTGGACAAAGCCAAATTACTCAGTGCAATAAAAAGTAAGGCAGAAGCATTGCGCATTTTAGCCTCGCTTGACCAAAAGAATGGGTTAAAAGCCAAGAGTCAGGAGCATTTGAACCTATCGATGGAGTCTTTTGAGTTGGCCACGAAAGTGATCCACCTTATCCGTACGGGGTTTATGAATCAGGAAAGTCGCCTTAAACTGGCTGAAAATGAGCATCCAGTTTATATAGGGGCTGTCGATGTAGCTTCAAAGTTATTTGAGTTAACTGACGAGAGAAAGTATTTTGAAAAAGCGTTTGAGTTCTCAGAGCGAAGTCGCTCGACTGATTTCCAGACCATGATGCGCGATTCGCATGCCCGTCAATTGGGGGGATTACCCGATTCACTTTTACAGAAGGAAAAAGAGTTAAAGAGCGAAATTGCTGCTTATGAAGGTTTTATATTCGAAGAGAGTAGTTTGCCGCAGCCTGATACATCCAAGGTGTCGTTATGGAAAGATAAAGTATTTGTGCTTAAAAAGAGTTATGACGATTTGATTGTTTTATTGGAGAGGGATTATCCGACCTATTATCAATTTAAATACTCCGATGCAATAGTTACAGTTGCTGAAATTCAGAAAAAACTTCATTCGCGCGAAGCGTTGGTTGAATATTTAATCAAGGATACCCAAGATGGAGAGCCACGCGAATTGTTGACCTTCATGATTAAGAATAATCAGTATCTGTTGCAGCGACAGCCAATTGACTCCGTTTTTAATACTACGGTATCGCGTTTCTTAAGTTTTCTGAAGAATGGAGCGGTAACTGAGACCCGGAAAAAGGATTTCAAACAATATGTGTTGGATGCAATGTCGCTCAATGAACAGTTAATAAAGCCTGTTTCAGACAGATTAAAGGATTACAGATTGGTTGTGGTTCCCGACGATATTCTGGCTTACATCCCTTTCGATGCGTTTATAACGCAAATGCCCGACACAACAAAGATGGATTTCAGAAAACTGCGCTATCTGATTTACGATCATTCAGTCTCATACACCTACTCAGCGACACTATTATATTACTACTTCAATAATAGTAAGAAAGCCAGTAAAGATTTGGCTGCTTTCGCCCCAGATTACAATGGTGCCGAGGTCGAGGTGAATACCGTCAGAGATATTATTCCACGTGATAAATTATACCCGCTCCCAGGTGCAAAACAGGAGGTTACTGGAATTACGCGAGTTATTAATGGCGATATCTTTGCCGGTAAGGATGCTACTGAACCTCGGTTTAAGGAAATTGCCGGTGATTACGATATTTTACATCTGGCCATGCACACGGTGATGAACGATAGTTTACCCATGTATTCAAAACTGGTTTTTTCGGCCGAACAAAATAACAATGGCTGGCTCGATACATATGAAATTTATAATCTCGATTTAAAAGCGAGAATGGCAGTTTTGAGTGCTTGCAATACTGGTTCGGGGCGACTGCAAAAAGGGGAGGGAGTGATGAGCCTGGCAAGAGCCTTTCTTTATAGTGGGTGCCCCAGCATTGTGATGACGCTTTGGAACATTGAAGATGCATCGAGTGCCAATATCATGATCGATTTTTACCAGAACCTCGATAATGGTTTACCAAAAGATGAAGCGCTCAGAAAAGCTAAATTTAGCCACATCCAGTCTGCCGACCCGTTGAAGGCACATCCTTACTATTGGCTTGGGTATGTTTCGGTGGGCTCACAAGTGCCACTTTTCCGGACCAACTATATATATATAGTAGGAATGCTTCTGTTTATTATTGCAGCCATCATATTTGAGAAGAAATTTTTGAGAAAGCGCTCAGGAAAGCATCAGCTATAGTAAATGTGAATAGACATAAAATGGCTATAAATTATAATATTCTGATTAATAGGTTTTTGCATTGATGAGATTGACTATTCAAAAAAGTTTTTAACAAACTTTGATCGAAAATCGAATACAATAATTATGTTTGTGCGAAGCAGCCAGTCCGAATAAAATTGAGAGGAATATATTTTTTTTGAAAAAAAATCAATTTTCGGGGTTACCTTTTAAGTATTAAACGTATTAACTGTTGAAAATGATAAACTACACCAACGAAGAACTCCTTAACGGGATTCTGAGGAATGACAACGTTATACTGCAGCACATCTACAAGAACTATTATTACAAAGTCAACTTGTACGTCAAGAAGAACAGCGGTGACGACGATGATGCCAACGATGTATTCCAGGAAGCAATCATAGTTATATACCGAAAATTAAAAGCCAACGATTTGGTTTTGAACTGTGCTTTTGAAACGTATCTGTACTCGGTCTGCAAACTTTTATGGTTTAAGCAGCTGAGCCGACAAAAAACCGAAAACGAAATTATTGTCGACAGCTCTTTCTCCGAAAATGAATACGACCACGACTTGAATGAGATGGCTGATAAAAATGAAAGGTTTCGCCTCTATCAAAAGCATTTCCAGATGTTGGGAAGCGATTGCCAAAAATTACTTCAGCTTTTCTTCGATAAAGTGCCCTTGAAACAGATTGCACAAATCATGGGCTTTAATAGCGAAAAGTACGTCAAAAAACGGAAATTCAAGTGCAAAGAGTATTTAGTCACCAGCATTAAGCAAGACTTAAGCTACAAAAAATTGATCAAAGATGGCTCCTGAATCCAAACATACGATGGTAGAACGGTTCGTCAGTGATGAACTGTCCGGTGCCGAACTCGACAACTTCCAGAGTTTGATGTTAACCGATCCTTCGTTAAGCAAAGATATTGAACTGTCTCTCGAAGTCGAAGAAGCATTAAGCGAAAACGACATCATCAATCTTCGCCAGAAGTTGCAAGAGATATCAGTTCGGGAAGGCTTCTCTGAACCTAAAGAAATTGATACCCAGTCGGACGCATATTTTGGTCTCGCCGATGAGATTGAAAAAGTTGTCAACCTCGATGTTGAGGAGAACGGCTTGAATGGGTTTGGAAACTTCCTTCAAAAACTCCACATCTTTAATCATGTAACAGCGTCTAAAGAGACGGTCCACGAAATTTATCGTCCTGAAGAGGTAATTTCAGAAACCGACAACGAATTTCTGTCAGCAGAGGATGAAATGCTGTTTGGAGAAATCGAAATGGCTGTCGGCGAAAAAGATATTTTAGACCTGCGTGCCAACCTGCAATCAATTTCAGCAAGTATATCACACCACGAATTCAGCAACAGCGATATCGAAGATTTTGTCAACGGCGAAGCTGACGAGGAAACCCGACGAATGATTGCGCAGGAAATGATGATAAATGAGGCGCTTGCCGCAGAAATCGAACTTTTTGGTGAAATCGATATGGCCATTGCCGAAAGTGATATAATGGGACTTAGGGCAAGTTTGGGCGAAATTATGGGCGTAGAAACATCGCATACCCGCAGTGTAAACGAGATTGATGATTATATCACCGGTAGTCTCGACGATAGCGAACTGGCTTCATTCGAAGATGAATTATTGTCGAACCCGGGGTTAGTTGCAGAAATCAAGCTCAATAAAGAAATTAACGAGGCAATTGGTGAAGACGATGTTATGGCTCTGCGTCGGAGTCTGCAGTCTATTCGCCACGATGAAATACAAAATGATAAAGAGCAGCGCGGATTCTCAGCACCACGGCGCAAACAATACATGTGGTATGCTGCCGCATCGTTGGCCTTACTGCTGGCAATTGGTGGCCTAATTAGAACCAAGAATTACACCAATACACAGGTTTACGCGGAGTTTTACCAACCATATTCGGGATTGTCCAATATATCGCGTTCAGCAGCATCCAATAATGGTGAGTTGATGAACCAGGCAGTTGTAAACATCGAATCGGGTGATAATAAGGCAGCTCTGTCGCAATTATCTCAGATTTTGTCAAAGGATTCTGAAAATTATACGGCCAACTTTTACTCAGGGCTTGCATATCAGGCTGATGACGAGAATACAAAGGCTATTGAAGCTTTCAATAAAGTGATTCAACATGGTGACAACCTTTTCGTCGAACAATCAGAATGGTACATTGGTATGTGTTATCTGAACAACGAAGAACGAGATAAAGCGATTGCCCAATTCCGTAAAATAGTCGCCGAGAATGGATATTACTCCAGTCAAGCGCGCTCAATACTAAATAGACTCGAATAGCAACAATATTAAGATACACTTCAACAGACTGGTTTCTTTATTCTTTCCTTGCAAGTTGAATAACAATCCAGTAAGTACAGAAGAAAGTTTTCGTAGTGTTTTCATAGAAAAGTAAGATATAAAGTTTCCTATGCCCTGCTTCTCGAAAGCGGGGCTTTGCATTTTAATTTAACAATAATTATTGAAAGCGAATAAAGTCGGGCTTTTGGCCCAAAAAATCCTCAAATCGGTTTTTGGGTTGCCCCGAAGTATTCAGATGAAAATTGTGTTCTCCTTTTGGCACGATTGGAAACCAGGTTAAACGGATATCAATAATATTAAAAACCAGCGATTCATTATGGATTCTAAATCCGACACCCATTCCACCATAAATATCGTTGCTGAACAGTTCATGTACACTTTTCGATAGAAACGCGAAATCGGTGAAATAGTAATTTGAAAACCTGAACCCGTAAAAGTTGAGTTTCAGAAATCTGACCAATTCGTAATTGAATTTTAACCTGTTGGTTCCACGAATGATATCAGAACTAAAGTCGCGTATTCCAAATCTGCGGTTGATGGTAATATATTCCTGTTCAAAACGGTTGATACCGCTCATCAGTTCAATATTAATAAATTGCCTGAAAGTGCTCCTGCCTATGGTGAAAAGGTCCGAAAAATAGTTTGCTTTCACTAGCAGCGTTCCCTGCTTGATGCCATTTTCATGAAGAAACCCATCGGCTGCCAGCTTCCAACTAAAATATCCCTTGTTTTTCAGAATTGAAGCTTTGGTAAAAGATATACCCATATATGGCCATGTGCCAAACGACGAATGATCGACCCCCAGATTGATATTGAAAAGATGGCCAAAAGGTATATCTTCAACAATGCCAAAACTGTATATCATATTATTCCTGAAAAGGTTACGTTTGCTTAATGTCAGTCCTGCCAGTGCAAAATGATGGTCGCGAAGAAACCCATCGTTGTCAACTATCGGGTTCGAATCAAATTTTTGATACAAATATCTGCCGTAGAGGGCTGTCCGGTATTCGAGTCTGGGGTTTGATTTGTTGAGCCTTATCCCAAGCCAGGCATCGCTTAAAAAATATGATACAGTTGAATCAAGTTCCAACGGATGGTTATTACTGATGCGTCTGCTTCGAAATACATTTTCAATATTTAAGCCGCCTGCGAACAGGTTTCCGGAAGAAATAAAATTCCTTTCAATGCCCAGATTCCACCGATTTTCCCTGAAATGGTTACTGTAGTTTAATAGGAAGTTGGTAAAATGACCGTCAATATTGTTTATATTATAAGTAATATTTGGACCAATTGCCGGATCTTCTTCTGTACTGGTGATTACTCCAACCCTGAACTGATGTCCGAGCCCAAACATATTTTGGTTGATAATTTCGAATTTTGAATCTGTTGTACTGACTGAAATGTTTGCAGCGTACTCAAAAAGCGCTTTTGTAATAACAATAACTTCAACGTCACCAGGCACCGCTAACGACGGGTTTACAACAATGCTGACATCCTCGATAAATGGCAAGTCTCGTAGAATTTTCTCATTTTCGGCCATAACCAGCGGATTGATATTGTCGCCTTCTCTGAAAAGCAAATGCTTTCGTAGAATCCCTCTGGGCGTATTCATGTGAAGCCTGTTTGCATTCCGCCCAATCCAACTTAATGCGGTTAAGGTGGTATCTTCAAGGGAGGTGCCGAACGGATCCAATCGTTTAAAGCGGAGCGATGCAATACGTTTTCCGGAATAAGCTTCGTAATACGACTCACTCGTAATCCCAACTTTAGGTTTCGATTCAGCCGGAGTATCCGTCAGGAAATGAAGAAGGTTTCGGGTAATAAAGTATTTATCAGCAATTTCCTGAAGATTATTCATTCGCCGATGTGTTTTGATGATTGCTTTCTGAACGGATGTATCTGGGACCGAGTATGGGTATCTTGGAGATAGTATTTGTAGGTAATTATTTGATAAATTGATTTTTGAAGTGTCATCTTTTGTTACAGAGCACTCCCAAGTCTGTATCATATTATGATTGTCACCAACTTGTCGGGGAACGCAAATACTGGCTTGAAGAGGAGTTGTAATCCTCAATAACGTGCATGTAATCAGCAATATATGTTGAAAATTATTTTTAATCGTAACTGTTTTTTATTAAATAAGACAATCGAATAAAATTCTCTTTAAATTTAACTTAAGCAAGTTCACACTTGGCAATATTGAAACAAATAAAGCATCTTTTTATTATTTTTTGGGTTATCGATTTCATTTTTTCTGCTGTATAACATGTTTTTTATCAATGAAGAAGGGATTTTAGGTGTAATTTAAATGAATAAAAAGTTGAAATAATTTGGA
>CAYOJD010000142.1:0-6880 GCA_964404205.1 uncultured Prolixibacteraceae bacterium | reverse complement strand
ACAGAAGGAAAACAGGCCAATAGCAATCCGTTCTATATCACACCGAAAGTTAAAGATACCCGAATCAGCAGTTCAGCCAGATTAAATAGCGTTCAACTTAAACCCGTTTTCGAATACGATATCGAAACCAATATAGGAGAAACAGTTATCCTTTCGCCGCAATAGTTAGTTGCAGCTTCTTATTTCTTCTGATTGTTTTCATCCACCCTAAAGCGGACAATTCGGGCTATTAAATCGATGGGGAGGGGCTGATCGACAGGAAACTGCACGGAGCCTTTCCCTTGCTTATAGATTGAAAGTTCAGCAGCAAACTCGGTATGGCCTGAAGGGGTGGCATAAAAACCGATATGGTTCTTAAATCCCGCAAAATAGACCAACGGCTTTCCATTTGATTTATAAGCCGGCATACCATAACTAATCGATTCGGCAGCATCGTGAGCAACACTTTTGATAGCCAATCTCATCTGTTCAAGTAACAATTGTATTTCCGCTGGAAATTCTTTAATATAATGGTCAACGCTAAGCGGTTTTATCATCATTTGAAGTGAATTAACTGGTTTGTCGCAATTTCACAACCCGGCTGCATAACTTATAATTCGCAATACAAGCCATCGTCAGCCAGGTTCTTGCAAGGATAACGCCATGTTGTACCGCCTTCGACCAACGAATCCGACTCGCGCGGCCCCCAAGTTCCTGCAGGATAGCCGTAAACCGGAATCATCGGGTCGTTCTCCCATGCATCGAGAATAGGCTGAATAAACTGCCACGCAGCCTCAACGGCATCGCCGCGTGAATAAAGCGTGGCATCACCCATCATACAGTCGAGCAGCAAACGCTCATAAGCCGATGGAAGTTTAACATTGGCCAAATCAGAATAATGAAAATCCATATTAACCGGTTTAACATTGAACCCGGCACCCGGCTCCTTCATACCGAATTTCAACAAGAGGCCTTCGTCAGGCTGAATCCTGATTATCAATTGATTTGACGGTTTCTGCGAAAACTCTTTCATATTGAACAAGTGAAGCGGCGTAGGTTTAAATTCAATTACAATTTCGGTGACACGTGTTGGTAGTTTTTTTCCTGTCCGTATATAAAACGGAACGCCCGCCCAACGCCAGTTGTCGATGAAAAATTTCATTGCCAAATAGGTCTCGGTCGAAGAATCGGGACGGACCCCCTTCTCTTCGCGGTAGCCCGGAACCTCTTCGCCTTTGATATGAGAACGAGTGTATTGCCCGCGAACAACCTGATTCTTCACTTCATCGGGCTTTATTGGCCGCAACGACTGAAAAACTTTCATTACTTCGTGACGTATGGCATCTGCTTCAATTACCACAGGCGGTTCCATAGCCACCATACCCACCATTTGCAACAAATGATTTTGGACCATATCACGCATGGCCCCCGAATTGTCGTAATAGCCACCACGGCCTTCAACACCCAGGCTCTCAGCCGATGTTATCTCAACGCGCTCAACAAAATTACGGTTCCACACCGGTTCGAATATTCCATTGGCAAAACGGGTTACCATCAGGTTCTGAACCGATTCTTTCCCCAAATAATGGTCAATACGATAGATTTGACTTTCATCGAAGTAGTTGAGCAACTGCTTATTCAACATTCGCGCCGTATGCAAATCGGTCCCAAACGGTTTTTCGACAACCAACCGTTTGAACCCGTCATTGGCTGAATTTAATCCAACGAATGCCAGTTTTTCGGGAATCACACCATATAGTGAGGGAGGCGTAGAGAGATAAAACAAATAGTTCGCAGGAATTTGATGATGCAAAGCCAGTTGTTCCAGCCTTACTTTTAAGCCGGTGTAACTGTCACCTTCAGCCGGATCGATAGACTCATAAAATAATTTATCCAAGAAATTGGCATCGAACAAATCGCCTTGTGGCAAAAATTCTTTTAGTCGGGTACGAAATTCATCATCAGTAAGTTCGGTACGACTGACCCCCAGCACAATAAATTTCTCAGGCAATAAACCCTCAATATGTAATTGATAGATTGCCGGTATCAGTTTTCGCTTGGTCAAATCGCCCGAAGCACCGAATATGACGAGTATGTGGTTATCTGGCTTTTTCATTTCATCTTTTTTAGCTGCTGAATTTACGTTTAAACTGTGATTTTGTTTAACATCTTGTTGCGCCTTGATGCAAAACTTCATTCAAATATCGTGTCGGGGGCTGAACACCAGGCAATAATCAATTCATCAAAAATAAAATATTTCACCTCGAAACCCACGCTTCGCCCACCTTTCAGATAGCTTCCGTTCAAAGCGCCGCCCGCGGAATAAAACTCACCTGCCATCAGATTGATATGCTGCGCAAAGTCGATATCAGAATGTGGTATCATTTTAAAAGCAGCCTCTTTGGCGCACCAGTGCAGCAGCATCATCCGGTTGCAATCGACGCTCTTCGAACAGTTGGCCCATTCTTCAGCCGACAAGAATCGCCTTGCTACCCTTTCTACACTTCGGTTTTTCATTTCGATATCTATCCCACACCGATGATCTGGATGAAGAATAACGGCGATATATTTTCCGGTATGTGAAATCGAAATCCGGGAAGGGTTTCCAGCCAAAACAGGAGCTCCATCGGGTAAATAGTCCAGTTTAATTTCAGATCCAACCATTAAACGCAACAAAACCCTCACGGCCAACCATTCAAACTGACGTTTTTCGCTGGTTATTGTGGCAAAACCGGGATCGGTCACTACGTCACCCGCCATACGCATCAGTTGCTCGCGGCTTTCTGTCGCTTCCCAGATGGCAATCCGGGCAAAACCTATTTCTTTTTCAAAGAGAAGGGCCATTATTTTGTCTCTTTCCAGGTAGTCGATTCAATCAATTCAAGCACATCTTTGGACAGAAAATCGATAACAGGCCGCAAACTGTCGTAATTGGGGACTTCGCGTATATATAACGCGCCACGAAGAAAATGACGCGTACTGTCGGTGAGATAAAACTGAAGCGGCGAGGCGGCATTGCCTTTCATCAGATATAAAGTACCGTATACCCGATGTTCGCGGTTTATAAATAACTGCTCTTCGATTGAACTTGCTTTTTGGGTATGCTTATAGGCCAGTGTCCGCGAATCTTCGATATAGTCGGCCAGATTGCCGTCTATTTTTTTGTAACTCAAATGAATCTGCGCCTTATTGGTTGGAATGTCAACAGTTATCCAGTTGGGTTGATCTAAATTGAGCAAATCGGGTCCTGCAATGGAGTAATCAGGAACTTTAAAACTGTAAGGTATTGCCATTTCGACTCTATGGTACGATTTTGCAGGAAAATCGATACGAAAATAACCACGCGGCTTTGGCGTATACTCCCCGCTGCAGGCAGAAAGCAGTGCAATAAACAATAAAGCAATAAGCAGCTGATATTTATAAATATTTTTCAACGGGACTGTTTTCAATGACTTTGATTTTTTTAATACGACGCAGGTCGAGTGATTCAATCTGAAAAATAAAGTTCTTACAATTTACTTTATCATTGAGCTTTGGGAACTCTCCGGTAAGTTCTAAAATTAAACCGGCAAGTGTGTCGGCATCGCCACGTATCTCCTCGAAAATATCATCTTCAATATCGAAAACTTTATAAAAGTCGTTCAGCAGGGTTTTACCGTCGAACAGAAATTCGTGCGGAGCCGTTTTTACATAAAAATGTTCCTCTTCATCAAATTCATCTTCGATATTGCCAACAATTTCTTCAAGAATATCTTCAAGCGTTACCAATCCTGACGTACCGCCAAACTCATCGACCACAATAGCCATATGGACTTTCGACTTTTGAAACTCTTCAAGCAGGTCGTCAATCTTTTTGGTAGCCGGCACAAAGAATGGCTGGCGCATCAGCGGTTGCCATCGAAACGTAGCCCCTTTGCCAATATGCAACAGTAAATCTTTGATGTACAAAATTCCGCGAATATTGTCAGGCGAACTAGAATAAACCGGAATCCGCGAATAACCCGACTCGCGGATTACGGCAAGCACCTCGTTAAAATCGCTGTGTACATCAATGGCAATCATATCGATGCGCGAACGCATAATCTCGCTGACACTCTTCGAGCCAAACTTGACAATTCCTTCCAGAATCTCCTTGTCTTCCGATAATTCCGCGTGGTCAGTCAGCTTTAATGCTTTCGATATTTCGTCAATCGAAATATTTCGCCGGTGCCTGGCCAGACGTTTATTGACAAATGAAGTGGAGCTAATCAAAAGATAACTTAGCGGGCGGGCCAGTTTGTCGAGGAAATCGATGGCAGGAGCCATTTTCAGGGCAAACTTTCGGGCGTAATGCGCCGCATAAACTTTAGGGATGATTTCGCCAAAAAGCAATATCAAAAAGGTGATTACAATGGTTTGAAAGATAAACTCGAGCGTTGCCGCTTCGTGAAAATCGATCAATGAATTGGACAGATGCGATGCCAGCAACACAATGGCTATATTGACAAAATTATTGCCCACCAATACCGATGCCAATACTTGTTCGGGAATGGACAACAATCTTATCAAGGTTTTAGCTGACTTTTTTCGGCTCGATTTTAGCGACTCGATATCTTTCGGCTCTAGCGAAAACATGGCCACCTCGGAGCCTGACACCAACGCTGAAATGATTAATAGCACAATCAATACCAGCATCTCGGCGGTAGCAGAAAACGTGAGCGGAAGTAATTCAATATTTCCAAAAAGAGAAGTTGAATAATTGGGGTCGACAGTTTCCAATGGGGTTAATTTTGGTTATCAAAATGGCAAATCGTCGGGATTATTATCCTCTGAACTGCCAGAATTGGCCGGTGCAGTTTGATTGGCTCCCGAAGGTTTACTTTCGGAAACGGCTCTTGGAGTTTCATTCCCCGTACCATTGCCCGTATTCTCTTTTTTGCCCATCATCTGCAATTCGTCGGCATAAATTTCTGTAACATATCTTTTTATGCCATCCTGTTCGTAGCTTCGGGTTCTGATTTTGCCTTCGATATAAAGTTGAGAGCCCTTTTTTACGTACTTTTCGACTACAGTAGCCAGACCGCGCCAACAAACAACATTGTGCCACTCGGTACGTTCGGGTACCTCAGTACCATTTGCCGTTTTATACCCGCGCTCGGTGGTAGCCAGCGGAAAATTGGCTACAGCCACATCTCGCTCCAAATATTTCACTTCGGGATCTTTCCCAACATTTCCGACAAGAATCACTTTGTTAACTGACATAATTTCTATGATTTGGCTATTAGTAATTTTTCATTTGACCATTTTCAAAGATAAAAAGATTCGGCGATTTTTACCCTTTCCCTATCCTACATTTTACAGTGTGCTGACAATAAACTGCTCCACCGGTCTGGGTACGGCATAATGTTGCAATTCTTCAGCCGGCACCTTTATCCAATTCGAATATTTAGGTTCAGCCAAAAGCTCAATGGACCAAAACCGGATATACAATCTTTGATGGGTCAACAGGTGAATGGTTACAGGAGAAATCCGCTCAACTGAAAGAGGTAAATTTCCCAACCATTCGTTCCATTGCAAACTAACCATCAGGTTTTCAGGCTGAAGCTGTTTATTAGATTCGATAAGCGGGAACTGGTATAAACCAGCCCAGATATCGCCTTTTTCGCGCCTTGTCAAAAAGTAACTGCCGCTATACTTTACGGCCAAAAAATCGAGAAAACGTTCCTTTAGCATAACCTTTTTGCTTCTGACAGGGAAACTGGCAACAGCCGACTGACTTAACGCCACACAAAAATCAGCCATCGGACAGGCACTGCAATCTGGGCTTTTGGCCACGCACTGAATGGCCCCAAACTCCATCATTGCCTGATTAAATGTATCAGGATCACCTCTGTCGAGCAATTGATCGGCCATTTCGCGAAAGATTTTTTTGCCGGAAGGCATATCAATAGAATGATCAATACCCCAAATACGCGAAATTACCCGATAGACATTTCCATCTACGGTGGCATAAGGGAGGCCATATGCAATAGACGATATTGCGGCAGCCGTGTAGTCGCCAACGCCTTTAAGATTTCGGATATCTTCGTATTTATCCGGAAAAACCGAACCAAATCGCTCAACAATTTCACGTGCAGCGTGGTGAAGGTTTCTGGCCCTTGAATAGTAACCCAGCCCCTGCCAAAGCTTCATCACTTCATCTTCACCGGCAGCTGCCAGCGATTCGACATCTGGAAACCGGTCAACAAAACGGTTGTAATAGTCGGTACCCTGACTAACCCGGGTTTGTTGAAGAATAATTTCGGAAATCCAGATTCGATATGGATTTTTGGTGCCGCGCCAGGGCAGTTCGCGCCTGTTTTCTTTATACCATTGTGTCAACCGTTTACGAAACCATTCCATTTTTGCATCTTTTTGAAAAAAAAAGCAAAAAGAACAAAAATTATTGATTTGTATAGCATTAGTTAATCCAAAAGATCTATATTTGTACACCAAAATTGATAAGTAAAAAGTTGAATCATTTAAACTTATAGCAATGACAAAAGCAGATATCGTAAACGAGATTTCAAAGAACACTGGTATCGAAAAAGTAACTGTTCAGAAAGCAGTTGAATCTTTTATGGAATCCGTATCAGCCTCTTTGGCTGAAGGCAGCAATGTTTATCTCCGTGGTTTTGGTAGTTTTATCGTTAAAAAACGTGCTGAAAAAACCGCACGTAACATTTCACGCAACACTACTATTATCATTCCAGAACACAACATTCCTTCATTCAAACCGGCAAAAACCTTCATCAATCGCGTGAAGAACAACGTAAAATAATTTATTTTTTTAAAAAATTGAATCATGCCAAGCGGTAAAAAAAGAAAAAGACATAAAATGGCGACCCACAAACGCAAAAAACGTTTGCGGAAGAACCGTCAC
>CAYOJD010000141.1:0-6958 GCA_964404205.1 uncultured Prolixibacteraceae bacterium | reverse complement strand
GCCGGAAAGGTAGTACTGCCTTCGGGTACCCCATTTATTAAATAGGTTATTATTTGACTGTTACAAAAGCAAAGTCTGCCCGATGGCAGACTTTTTTATTTTGCTGCCATTGCTGAAGTTTTTGGTGGTAACCAGTAAAATAGTCCCGGCTTTCCGTTATTTTCGGCATCAACTATCAATGCCGAATATGCCGTCAGGATACAAGCCATTCAACTCAATACTGGTTAAGCCTTCGGGGCCCGATTGTAATCTGGGCTGTTCGTACTGTTTTTATCTCGATAAAGCGCAACTTTTTCCTGAAAGCCAAACCCACCGCATGACGGATGACGTGTTGGAAGAGCTGGTTCGTCAGGTGATGCAACAGTCGGGCGATGCGGTTTCGATTGCGTGGCAAGGGGGCGAACCTGCACTTATGGGGCTCGATTTCTATCGCAAAGCTATTGCATTGGAACAGAAATATGGTCGCGGACAATCGGTTGGAAATGCTTTTCAAACCAACGGAATATTACTTGATATCGAATGGGCACGTTTTTTCAAACAATACGACTGGCTGGTGGGGCTGTCGCTCGACGGCCCGGCACATATTCACAACCGCTACAGGCTCGATAAGGGTGAACATCCCACGCACGAAAAGGTGGAGGCTGTAGCCAAAATGTTGCTTGCCGAAGGGGTGGCGGTCAACGCCATGTGCTGCATTACCGACTATTCGTCGCAATATGCCGAAGAACTCTATCACTATTACAAATCGCTTGGGCTGAATTGGATGCAGTTTATCCCGATAGTAGAGACCGATAAAAACGACCCGTCGAAAGCAGCTCCTTTCTCGCTGGGCGATAAGCAGTACGGGGCGTTTCTGATTTCCCTTTTCGATTTGTGGATGAACGATTTTCGCGATGGCGAACCCACCACCTCCATCCGTCATTTCGAATCGGTTTTTTACAGTTATGCAGGGTTTGAATCGCCCGAATGTACCCTGATGAAAGAGTGCGCTCCCTATGTGGTGGCCGAACACAACGGAAATGTCTATTCGTGCGATTTTTTTGTCGAACCGCGCCACCGGTTAGGCAATATCCGTCAGGGGAGGATTATCGATATGCTTCATTCGAAGAAGCAACAGGAGTTTGGCAAAGCCAAGACATTGCTTCTGCGAAAGTGCAGGTTTTGCCCTTGGTACAGCAAATGTTTCGGGGGGTGTATCAAAGACAGGGTGAAAGATCCGTCAGACCAGCGACAACCCCGTTTCTGCCTCTCTTATCAGATGTTTTTCGAACATGCCGATGCCATCCTCCGGGAACTGGCCACCCGGTGGAAGCAGAAACAAGCCGATATGGAGGAACGTTGGCGCACAGGTGGAAATTACCATGCCTTCAGCGATTTTGTCAAACCATAGCGCTTCGCGGCCAATTCGAACAGTACTCCCGTTGTCTGGGTTCTCCTATTCTCCAAATAGGTTGAAATGGCTGTTCTCACTGCGGCTTTTTTCCATCAATGCTACCAGACGGGCAACTTTGTCGGGATATTTATCCGCAAGGTTGATTGATTCTGTAGGATCATTGTCGAGGTGATAGAGTTCGGTAACCATCTTGTCGCCCTCTTTGGTATGCAGCCTGATACATTTCCATCCATGCCGGACAATGGCCTGTTTTCCGCCCATTTCGTGGAATTCGAAATAGAAACTATCGTGTTGAGGTTGTTGCTTTCCCAGCAGCTCGGGCAGATAACTAATTCCGTCGCCAATAGCGGGAGTTGCGGCTCCTGCCAGTTCGCAAGCGGTAGGCATAAAGTCCCAGAAGGCTGATGGGTGGCTGCTTACACCTCCCGGGGCGATGGTCCCGCTCCAGCGTGCAATTAACGGAACCCTTATTCCTCCTTCGTAAAGGTCACGTTTATGGCCTCTGAAAGGAAGGTTGCTTTCGTTGTGAAAACCATCGGGACTGTCGCCTCCGTTGTCGCTTGTAAAAATGATCAGGGTGTTCCGGCTAAGCCCAAGCTCATCGAGCCGATTGATGATTTTGCCAACTTCCTGGTCGAGATAGGTAATCATGGCGGCAAAACCTTTTTCACTATCGCTCCAGGGCTCATTTTCGTAAGGGGCGAATGAGGGAATATCGGAATAGCGTTTCCCTTTGGGTGCTTCGCCATTGTCGTGCGGAACCACTACCGGGAAATAGAGGAAGAAGGGAGTCTGGCGGTTCTGCTCAATAAACTGCAGTGCTTTCGCGGTAAAGAGTTCCTGAGAAAAGTGTTTTTTTATCAGTGGAAAGCTTCCCAACCCTTTGGCCCAACTGTTGGGATTATCCCATTGCACCACATTGCCGGTCGGGATTTTTATCCCGTTCTCCATCAAATACTCCGGGCTTTGGTTGTGGGCCAATACCTGACAGAGATAGCCGTAATAGTAGTCGAAACCCTGTTTTAGCGGATCGCCCGAGGTGCCTTCAACACCAAGTCCCCATTTGCCGATGAGGGCGGTACGGTAACCGGCTTCTTTCAGTTTGGCGGCAACGGTTACGGTTCCTTCGGCCAGCGGCAGTTGTCCGTAGGGTTCCCATTGCAGGTTTCCCCTAATCTGACAGTGGCCGGTGGTTAGCCCGGTCATCAGTGAACAGCGCGAAGGGGCTGAAACTGATGTGCCTGAATAGTGATGGGTAAACCTGATCCCTTCGGCTGCCAGCCTGTCGATATGGGGAGTCTTTATCCGTTTGGCACCATAACAGCCCAGATTGGCATATCCCATGTCGTCGGCCATAATGTATATAATATTGGGCCGTAACGGTTTTGGTTCTTCAGCCTGACATACGGCTGACAACAAAAGCGCACCTGTAGTGCCTGACAATAGCAGCGACGGATGTATATGTGACATTTCAAATAGGTATTATTGGGGCAGAAATGATTTGGCCGAAGCTTCGCTGTCGTGGTATACCGTCCGAATCGAGTCGAGTTGCCGGTGTAACTGTTGCTGCACATCGGCATAGGCCTGATTGTTGTAAATGTTTTTCATCTCATGCGGATCGCGATACAAATCATACATTTCCCATTCGTCCGTAACGTAATAAAAGTGCATCAGTTTATAGCGCGAATTGCTGATGCCGTAGTGGCGTTTTACACTGTGGGCACCCGGATACTCGTAATAGTGGTAGTAGTGCGCCTTTCTCCAGTCGGCGGGTGTTTTACCAGCCAATACCGGTTTCAGGCTTTTGCCCTGCATGTCATCGGGAACTGCCACTCCGGCGGCATCCAGAAAGGTTTCAGCAAAGTCGAGATTCGATACCAGATCGCTGTTCACAGCGCCGGGTACTGTGACCCCCGGCCATGATATCATCAATGGCGTACGGTACGATTCGTCGTACATAAACCGCTTGTCGAACCAGCCGTGCTCGCCCAGATAGAATCCCTGATCGGAAGTGTAGACTACAATTGTGTTTTTGTCGAGCCCGTTGGCTTTCAGGTAATCGAGCACTTGTCCAACACTTTCGTCGACCGACTGGATACAGGCCAGGTAGTCGTTCATATAGCGGTTGTATTTCCACTTCACCAAATCGGCACCTTGCGGGTCTTTTTGTTCGAAATCGGTCATGATTGAATCATAAACCGCGTTCCATGCCTTGCGCTGATTGGCATCCATGCGGCCAATCAGATATTTCCATGCCGGCGATAAGGTGTCGTTCCATATCTTTAAATCTTCGGCCAGCCGCATGGTTTTATCGATGGTCATATCCTGCGCATGGGCTGCACTCCCGCGACCGGTATAATCGTCAAACAGTGTTTCGGGTATCGGAAAGTCAACCCCTTTGAACCGGTTGAGGTATTTGATGTTGGGAAACCATTCGCGATGGGGCGCTTTGTGGTGCATCATCAGCATAAAGGGTTTGCCCGATTGTTGTGCTTTGTCCAGATATTCCAACGATTTCCGGGTGATAATATCGGTGACATATCCCGTTTCGCGATACTGCCCCGATGGGTTTAAAAAATCGGGATTGTAATAACTGCCTTGTCCGGGAAGGATATCCCAGTGGTCGAACCCGGTAGGTGGCGAACCCAGGTGCCATTTGCCAATTACCGCTGTGGTATACCCTGTTTGCTGCAGCAGTTTGGGAAAAGTTTGCTGTGAACCGTCAAAATCGTTGGCCTCGTTCGATACAAAACCGTTGATATGGCTGTACTTTCCGGTCAGGATAGTGGCCCTTGACGGACCACAAATGGAGTTGGTTACCAGACAACGGTTGAAAATCATCCCCTGTTGGGCTACCCGGTCGATATTGGGTGTTGGGGCAATGTCCTTTAACCTGTCACCATAGGCGCTAATGGCCTGAAAGGCATGATCGTCAGTCATGATAAAGATGATATTGGGGCGTTGTGCCTTTTCATCATGTTGCTGACACCCCGAAAGGGTTGCCAGACTACTGCCGGCCAAAGCGGCAGCAAGCCATTTTTGTGCAATTCGGCTGTTCATGTAGTGTGTTGGGTTTTAGTACTCAATCGTTGTTCACGGGTAAAATTAATATTTATCCCATTTTTTGCTGCCCGAATCTTTACTTTTCTTCTGTTTCAATGTTTTTATGTTTTAAAACTGATATTTTCAACCTTGTTCTCCATTCATTAACTTAACGGCAAAAATCTGAACAATGAAAAAACTGTTTAAAATTGCAGGCATCTTTCTGCTCTCTATTCTGGGTGTCATCATCATTGGGATAATCGTTTTCAATAGCTATTATGCCATTATCAATGCCAAGGCCAAAAAGCAGCTGGCCGAGGTGTCCGTACTGACTGACAACGGTTTTCAGTACCGCGACCTGAACAAGAACGGTAAACTCGATACTTACGAAGATAGCCGTCAGGATATCGAAGCCCGTGTAAACGACATCCTTTTGCAAATGACAATTGAAGAGAAGGTGGGGATGATGTGGCACCCGCCAATTGGCGTAGGCAAAAAGGGCGAGGTACTGGGCAAACTCGATATTATGGCATTGAATATCTATTCGGCTTACGATATTATTGCGACCAGGAAACTCAACCATTTTAACCTTTTCGCGATACCGAAATCGAAACTGCTGGCGCAATGGTATAACGCCATCCAGAAGCTGGCCGAACAAACCCGGCTCGGTATCCCGTTGACCATCAGCTCTGACCCCCGTCACGGGATCTCAAATTTCATAGGAACCGATCTTTTGGGCAGCGACTTTTCCAAATGGCCCGAACCCATTGGATTGGCTGCTACCGGCGATTCGGCCCTGGTAGCCGAATTTGGCCGTATCGCCAACCAGGAATATCGTGCAGTAGGTATACGTACCGCCTTACATCCGATGGCCGACCTGGCGACCGAACCCCGTTGGGCACGTATCAACGGCACTTTTGGCGAAGATGCCGCCCTTTCTGCCCGAATGACTGCTGCTTATATTTATGGTTTTCAGGGCGATATTTTTGGTGCCGCCAGTGTAGCCTGCATGGTGAAACACTGGCCGGGCGGCGGTCCGCAGGGGAGAGGCGAAGATGCCCACTTCAGCTACGGAAAAGATCAACAATATCCGGGCAACAATTTCGATCATCACTTGATTCCTTTTAAAGCTGCTTTCGAGGCCGGTGCCGCTATGGTGATGCCTTATTACGGTGTGGCTGTGGGACAAACCGGCGAAGATGTGGGCATGAGTTTCAACAAGGAAATTATCGCCGACCTGTTGCGCAAGGAGTACCAATACGATGGTATTGTGTGTACCGACTGGGGCATTATCGAAGGTTTCGGCATACTGGGTATCGAGTTTATGGAACCTAAAAGCTGGGGTGTCGAAAACCTGACCGTAAAACAGCGTGTCAAAAAGGTGGTCGATGCCGGTGTTGACCAGTTTGGCGGCAACAGCAATACCGACGAACTGCTCGAACTGGTGCGCGATGGCGAAATCACCGAAGCACGTATCGACGAGTCAGTGCGCAGGTTGCTGAGGGCTAAATTCAAAATGGGGCTTTTTGACAATCCCTATGTCGATGTCGATATCGTTGAATCGGTGGTGGGCAACCATGAATTTGTCGAAAAAGGGAAACTGGCCCAGCGCAAATCGATAGTCCTGCTGAAAAACAAAATGGAAGCCGATAGCACCTATGTGTTGCCGCTAAAGAAAAATATCAAAATCTATGTCGAAAATATCGATCGCGAAATAGCCGGTCGCTATGCTACGGTTGTCGATAGTGTGGCCGATGCCGATATGGCTGTCCTGCACCTGCAAACCCCCTGGGAACCGCGCAACGGCGATATGGTCGAGCGGATGTTCCATCAGGGACGGCTCAATTTCGACGGGGCAGTACTGGCCCGAATCCAAAAGATTATGGCAGCCAAACCAACCGTTGTCTGCCTCTATCTCGACCGGCCGGCAGTAGTGCCCGAAATCGCTTCGAATGCAGTAGCCTTGCTGGGCGACTTTGGCTGTTACGACGATGCACTGCTCGATATTGTTTTTGGCGATTTTAATCCAACGGCCAAACTGCCGTTCGAAATGCCTTCATCGATGGAAGCGGTCAAAAACCAGAAAGAGGATATGCCTTTTGATTCTGAAAATCCGCTCTTTCACTTTGGTGACGGGCTGAGTTATCGCTAATAACCATTGTCTGTTTCTGCAGAAATGATAAATGATTAGAAAGGGTTTCACCGAAATGGTGAAACCTTTCTTTTATAATGACGGGAATGGGATCGGTTTATCAATCCTGACTGCAATCTGAATTTTCGACACCCTCTTTTTTGTCGATATTATGTAATGGGTATTTTAAGACAATGGTTCAACCACAACGACCATCAAACCGGAAAGAGAAAACTACGAAAATCTATCACATTTAGATCTCTCCATCGGATTGCGGTTTTCCAGATAAGCATGCGGGCACAATACTTTTTTTAAAAAGGACAAATGGCAGGGTTTGTGTACTCTATCTGTACTCTATCTGTACTCTATCTGTACTCTATCTGTACTCTATC
>CAYOJD010000140.1:0-7067 GCA_964404205.1 uncultured Prolixibacteraceae bacterium | reverse complement strand
GCTTTCGAGGAAAACATCGGTTGTCGTATCTTTGATTCCCGATTCAATGCCTCCAAAAACGCCACCGATACACATTCCGGATTCGTTATTGCAAATCATCAAATCCCTGTCAGACAATTCGCGTTCCAAACCATCGAGCGTAATGAATTTTGTCGCTTGCGGAAGGGTTTTAACAACGACTTTGCCCCCTTTAATTTCGGCAACATCGAAAGCATGCAAAGGCTGGCCGGTTTCGAAAAGGACATAATTGGTGATATCCACTACGTTATTAATCGGTTTCAGACCGATAGTCAACAGCCGGTTTTTCAACCAGTCAGGCGACTCACCAACTTTTACCCCCGAAATCGATACTCCCGAATAACGAGGACAAGCTTCGGCATTTTCAACTTCAACCGGAATAGTCAAACTGTGGTTATCCGCTTTAAAATGGTCGACCGACGGGCGACTGTAAGCTACAGCCGGATCGCTTTGTTGAAGATAGGCAGCCAAATCGCGGGCCACACCAATATGCGAACCGCTGTCAATCCGATTGGGCGTTAAATCAACCTCCAACACAAAATCGCTCTGGATATTGAAATATTTCGCAGCAGCTGTTCCTGGCACAGCATCGCTTTGAAGTACCATAATGCCGCTATGGTCGGAACCAATTCCAATTTCATCTTCGGCACAAATCATACCCTGCGACGCTTCACCTCTGATTTTCGATTTCTGAATGGTAAACTGTTCGTCGCCTTTGTAAAGGATGGTGCCTACTGTAGCCACAATAACCTTTTGGCCGGCAGCAACATTCGGCGCCCCACAAACAATAGGAAGCAACTCGCCGGTGCCCACATTTACCGTTGTAACGCTCAAATGATCTGAATTTGGATGTTTGGCACAGGTAACCACTTCGCCTACAACGAGGCCTTTCAGTCCACCTTTAATGGTTTCAACCTCTTCAACACTGCCGGTTTCCAGTCCGAGACGGGTTAGCGCAGCAGCAGTTTCATCGGGGGTCAGCGACAGGTTGATATATTCTTTCAACCAACTGTACGAAATATTCATGATTGGAAAATATTCAGCATAATTAATAATTGGGCGAATTTATGCAATTTAGCAGGAAAGGCAAAAAGTAAAGTTTGATCAATTCTTTAAATCGGCAATTTGTAGGTTTTTTGGAAGTTAGTTGTACCTTATTTGCAACAAAGATGTTTTTTTTCCTGATTTTTATTAAAATTGCTTTTTATAATTCATTGAATTACTATTTTGCAGCCCGAAAAGGTACCCTGCGCAGATGGTGTACCTTTCGTGATTACATATTGAATAATAATAGGATAATATCACCTATAATCTAATTCTTGCTATGGCAAAGATGAACAAACCAAGAATTGTTAAAGACTATGACAAGCTCCCGCTGGATATCCAGGGACAAATCAAGTTGAACTACCCGCAGGGGTTTGCAGGCAGCCTGATTACTTATATTGATGCAAAAGGCAAAGTAGTGTCGGCACTGCCTTACGAAACCGACGACCATTACTATCTGGTCAGGATGACTTTGGAAGAGGCTTACGATATCGTTGAAAATGATGACGATTTTGATGATGACGGAGTCCTTCGCGATGACTTCTCGCTCACCGGTTTCGAAGGCGGTGAAGATGAAGAAGACGATGCCGATGAAATCCCGGACGATGTGCCGGATGAAGATGACGACGACGATGACGAAGAGTATTGATTCATTTCATTGAAGAATATCAAAGAAGCCGGTTAATCCGGCTTTTTTGGTTTTACATGCGAATATATTTCGATTAGTGCCGGCAACTGTAAACAATTCCCTGATTAAACCATACGTTGCAACCATATTTCTAGCATACAGAAATATACCATCCGTTGTACAGCAAGGGGCAGACAAGCCTTTGCCTTCGCTCATTTTCCCCAACCAAGGAGAGTTGATGCGGAGTTGATTCAATTTTAGTGTCAGGGTTTGATAATAAATGTGACCATATCGATTTATCGTCGCCAGAACAAAAAAGCTACTTTATGGTCATCTTCCCGATGCTACGATATAGTCAAGTGAACTTATTATTTCGGCATCTTCGGAGGGGTGAAACCACTTCACTTCGGGATCACGCCTGAACCAGGTAAGTTGCTTTCGGGCATATTTTCGTGAGTTGGCTTTTATTTTCTCCCTGGCCTCATCCAACGTACAAAGTCCATCGAAATGGTCGAACAACTCACGATATCCCACTGTATTAAGCGAATTCAAGGTTTTGTATGAAAGAAGCGTCCGGGCTTCTTCTTCGAGCCCGGCTTCGAACATGGCATCAACCCGGCGGTTGATACGGTCGTACAATTCAGTGCGGTCGCGGTTCAGGCCAATTTTGATGATATTGAAATAACGGTTTTTTGTTTGGTTCGAGCGAAACGATGAATATGGTTTTCCGGTCATTAAACAGATTTCAAGCGCATGCAGGATTCGTTTAGGGTTTTGCAAATCGACGGTATGATAGTAGTCGGGGTCAAGGATTTTCAGTTCACCTCTCAAATTGTCCAACCCTTCGTTCGCATACCGCTTCAATAAATTATCTCTCAATTCGATATCCACATCGGGCAAATCATCAATCCCTTTGCAAACGGCATCGATATAGAGCATTGAACCGCCGGTCATCAATACAACATCGTTCCCTGCAAAAAGCTTGTCGAGCAAATGCATCACATCGTTTTCGAAACGGGCGGCACTGTAATATTCGGTAACCGAATGGGAAGCAATAAAATGATGAGGGATGGTATCGAGGTATTTCGCTTCCGGAACGGCAGTTCCGATTCGCATTTCCCTGAAAAGCTGGCGCGAATCGCACGATATAATTTCAGTACCGAAATGTTGAGCTATTTGAATGCTCAGGTCGGTCTTCCCTACACCGGTAGGTCCAAGCAGTACAATTAATGTTTTTGCCATTCATCATGGAATTTCAGCGGCTAAAATAGTCATCGGCGGCCAGAAATAAAAAATGGGGCGAGAACCCCATTACAAAATTTCGTCCATCTCCCCATAAATCTGGACTAAGTCATCTAATTCGCTCAGGTCGTTCTGAACAATCATCGAATCATCTTCCTCCTCGAGTAACAGATCGTGGTCATAAATATTGACCCGCGAACGGGAAGGTATCTTTCCTTTGTTGAACTTAACTACCGATGCATTCAGGTTTTTTTCCATTTTCTACGCTTAATTAGTTAAAACAAAAAAGATTCCTTGAAATATATTGATGTTGAAGATATTTTAACCCGACAAATAATGAACGGAAACAGACACCCGAAAGTATAACGCGATTGCACTCGTTGTTCAAATATTGTATTAAAAAATGTTAAACAGGAATGACAAACCGTTCTCTCCTCTGATTAGCAACGATTTGAACTGTCATCGAAAATATATAACCCAAAACAGCCGGCTCATAGATGAACCGGCTGTTTTTCGATATGAAAAACCTGACTATTAACTACTTCGCCTGGCTGAATTTGATATAATTCAGGCATGAACCATGTCTGAACCAGACGATTTGAGCTTCGTTGTAGGTATGTTTCACCTGTATTTCTTCTGTTGAACCATTGGAATGATACAATTTCAACATTAGTAATTTTCCGGGAGCGAAAGATTCCAATCCAAGAATATCGAACGAGTCATCTTCCTGCACCTTTTGATAATCATCCGGATTGGCAAAGGTCAGGGCAAGCATTCCCTGTTTCTTCAGATTGGTTTCGTGAATACGGGCAAACGATTTGGTAATCACGGCCCGTACACCAAGGTGACGTGGTTCCATGGCAGCATGTTCGCGCGATGAGCCTTCGCCGTAGTTTTCATCGCCAATAATAACCGAACCAATACCTGCTTTTTTGTACTGGCGGGCTACTGCAGGAACAGCGTCGTAGCTGCCATTTAATTTATTGAATACAGAGTTGGCTTTGCCATTAAAATCATTGATGGCTCCAATCAGCAGGTTATTCGAGATATTGTCGAGATGACCACGGTATTTCAGCCAGGGGCCAGCCATCGATATATGGTCGGTGGTGCATTTTCCGCGGGCTTTAATCAATAAATTAAGTCCTTTCAAATCTTTACCGTCCCAAGGTTCAAACGGAGTAAGCAATTGTAACCTGTCGGAACCGGAAGCTACCTTCACTTCGATATTTCGCAATTCTCGCGACGGGGCAACAAAACCGGCATCTTTAACATCGAAACCTTTGGCAGGCAAATCGTCACCGGAAGGTTCATCCAATTTTACTTTTTCGCCTTTCTGATTGATCAAGAAATCGGTGACCGGGTTGAAATCGAGCGTTCCGGCAATTGAGAATGCAGTTACAATTTCGGGCGAAGCCACAAAACCATGTGTTTTCGGATTGCCATCGGTCCGTTTGGCAAAATTGCGGTTGAACGATGTCATGATGGAATTTTCGGGTAGGTTTTCGGCATTGTGCCTTGCCCATTGGCCAATACAGGGGCCACAGGCATTGGCCAGTACCACTCCCCCAATCTGCTGAAAAGCATCAAGATGGCCATCGCGTTCTACTGTATAGCGAACCAGTTCAGAGCCTGGAGTTACCGTAAAACCCGCCTTCACTTTCAGGTTCTTCGATACAGCCTGACGCGCAACCGAGGCTGCACGGCCAATATCTTCGTACGATGAATTGGTACACGAACCGATAAGTCCGACCTGCATTTCGAGCGGCCAGCCCTTTTCTCTGGCCGTTGTTTTGAATTGAGATAGCGGAGTAGCCAAATCGGGGGTAAAAGGACCATTGATATGCGGTTCGAGTTCAGAAAGATCGATTTCAATCACCTGATCAAAATATTTTTCAGGATTTTGATAGACTTCATGGTCGCCGCGCAGACAATCGGCAATGTTGTTGGCCATTTCGGCCACATCGGCACGACCGGTTGCCTGAAGGTATTTTGCCATATTATTATCGTAGGGGAAGATAGAGGTAGTCGCCCCGACTTCGGCACCCATATTACAAATGGTTCCTTTACCGGTGCAGGAAAGATTGTTGGCCCCTTCGCCAAAATATTCGACAATCGCGCCGGTTCCACCTTTGACGGTGAGGATTCCGGCAACTTTGAGGATAACATCCTTCGGCGATACCCATCCGCTCAACCGACCGGTAAGTTTAACGCCAATCAGTTTGGGAAATTTCAATTCCCATGGGATCCCGGTCATCACGTCAACCGCATCGGCCCCACCAACACCAATGGCTACCATGCCTAGCCCTCCGGCATTAACCGTATGCGAGTCGGTTCCGACCATCATACCGCCCGGAAATGCATAGTTTTCGAGGACTACCTGATGAATGATCCCTGCGCCAGGCTTCCAAAAACCAATTCCATATTTTTGTGAAACCGATGACAGAAAATCGTAAACCTCTTTGTTGCTGGTTTCAGCCTCTTTCAAATCGGCCACAGCACCATCTTTTGCCAAAATCAGGTGATCGCAATGGACTGTCGATGGCACGGCAGCCTCCTCTTTCCCGGCCTGCATAAACTGCAGCAAAGCCATCTGGGCGGTGGCATCCTGCATGGCCACCCTGTCAGGTGAAAAGTTTACGTAGGAAACTCCACGTCCAAACGGAACAGTTGGAAATGTGTCGGAAAGATGGGCATAAAGCACTTTCTCGGTTAAAGTTAACGGGCGGTTCACCAACTTTCTCAACTGTTCAACCTTCTGCGGAAACGCTCCGTAAACCTTTTTGATCATTTCAATGTCGTAAGCCATAATATGTTAATTAAATATTTTTAGTGTATATTTTTGTCTCTGCGAGATAAACGTTTTTAGGGGGCAGGTTGTTTTATATTGATGAAAAAAATTCTACCTTGTCGCTTGTAAAGTTGCTGTTATGTTCATTCAACCACTCGTTGCCGAAAATATCAAAATCGCATTCCAGTCCATCAGGGGTAACCTTTTGCGTTCAATACTTACCATCCTGATTATAGCCGTAGGCATATCTGCATTGGTGGGGATTTTAACCGCTATTGACTCTATAAAAAATTCCATTACCGCTGAATTTACCCGACTGGGGGCCAACACTTTTTCCATTCAAAGCCGTGGGATGAGGGTGCAAATAGGTAACCAGCGCTACCGTTCGAAGAACTACAGTTACATCAGTTTCTTTCAGGCCAAAGAGTTCAGGGAACGATTTGATTTCCCGGCAACGGTTTCTATCTCGACTATGGCTACCCAGACTGCGACAGTCAAATACGAATCGAAAAAAAGTAATCCCAATGTAATTGTCCGTGGTGTGGATGAGAATTATTTGCAGACAGCCGGCTACGAACTGGAAAAAGGTCGAAATATCTCTACTCAGGAGGCTTTTAGCGGAACCAACGTGGCTTTGATTGGTTCGGGACTCGTCACCAAGTTGTTCCCCAAGAACAGCGACCCCATCGGTAAATTCGTAACGATTGGTAGTGGCAAATATCAGGTTATCGGGGTACTGCAAATTAAAGGCAGCGGTTTTGGCGAAACTGGCGACCGCATGGTACTGCTTCCTTTTACCAATGCCCGACAATATTTTGCCCGGCCTCAAATGAATTTTCGGATTAGTGTAAAACCCGCTTCAGCTCAGTTGCTTGAACCAGCCATCGGAGAATCGGAAGCAATCTTCAGGAATATTAGAGGGTTAAATGCTTTCGATGAATCGGACTTCAATATTGAGAAAAGCGATAACCTGGTTAACATTCTGCTCGACAATATCAAATATGTTACCTGGGCCGCCACCATTATCGGAATCATAACCTTAATGGGCGCAGCCATCGGTTTGATGAATATTTTGTTGGTTACTGTAGCCGAGCGTACCCGCGAGATTGGGATCCGCAAAGCGATTGGGGCCAATTCAAAAACGATTCGCCAACAGTTTTTGGTTGAATCAATCGTTATTGGCCAGTTAGGCGGTGCGCTGGGTATTTTTCTTGGATTATTGGCCGGGAATGGTGTTTCTGCCTTGATTGGCAGTTCATTTATTATTCCGTGGCACTGGATTATTGGCGGAGTAACCGTTTGTTTGTTTGTTAGTTTTGCGGCTGGCGTAATTCCGGCTATCAAAGC
>CAYOJD010000139.1:0-7244 GCA_964404205.1 uncultured Prolixibacteraceae bacterium | reverse complement strand
AAAGAAAATCTTCTCTACCGATATTGACGATTCTTCGGAAATCGTATTGATATAAAAAATAAAATGGCTGTTGTTCAGAATGGCCTTCTTTTCTGACGAGAAAAACGCAACACCTTCTTTCAGGACAAAAAGATGGCTGATAAGTTTTTCCTTTTCCTGAACCAAATCTGCTTTTGCTTTACGCGACTCTTCGAACAAGGTGGTAATTTCCTTGCTGATGATACCCAATTCGTCATTACTAAAATCGAATGGTTCGTTAATGGCCTCACCCTGCCGAACTTTGACGGCAAAATCTTTCAGTTTAGTGATAGAATCGCCCAACCTATTGGCAATCAATCTAAGCAGAACTCCAAAAACAATAAATAAAAGAAATAGATAGATAATGAAGATATGATCGATCTTCAAAAAATTCTTCACGTCAATATTGTAAACCACAGCCGAACGGACAATTACGTTGCGATACGATTTGGCGTAATAGAAATAATCTTCGTTAGTTGTTGCCGAATGGCGAATATTATAACCCGATTCGCCATACAATGCTTTCTGAAATTCAGGCCTTCCTCTGTGATTTTCCATGTGCTGATAATCGTGTACAGAATTATCGTACAACACATTACCATCAATATCGAATATTGTTACCCGAACATTATCAGGGAAAAGCAGATTGTTGACCGAATCGAGACGATGAAACTCCCCGCTATCGAGAATTTTTTCTTGAATCATCATTCGGGATGTCAAATCGGTATATTCATTTAACCTGTTTTCAAGCTGGGCGATACGAAACTGCTTTTCGCGGTGGTTTTGATAAACCAGAACTGAAAGGCTAAAAATGGCCAAAAGCAAAAAATAATAGATAAACAGTTTCCACCTGATGGTTTTATTTTCAATTATCATTGTGGTCGTTTTAAATTAAATCTCAAAATAGTATCCGTATCCTGGTTTATTCCTTATATAGCCGGCATGTTCTTCCATTTTTTTGCGCAAACGGGTCATATTCACATCGACCGTTCGGTCTGTAACAATAACGTCGTTATCCCAAATACGATCGAGAATTTCTTCGCGGGAAAAAATACGGCCCTGGTTACGGACCAACAACGAGAGAATTTCGAACTCCTTTCGCGTCAGTTCAATCTTTTTGCTGCCAATTACCAGTCGTTTGGCAATATTATCAATCTTGATTCCGCCAACAGTCACAACCGGAGGGGTTTCTGGTTCATTACTTTTCAGGCTTCTTTTCAGAACCGTTTTCACTCTTGCCTGTAACTCGCGGATAGAGAATGGCTTAGCGATATAATCATCGGCACCGATGTTGAACCCTGTAAGCAAATCGTTTTCAGAATTACGTGCTGTAAGAAAAATTATCGGCGTTTCCAGTTTCATCTCCTTACGAATTTTCTGTGCCAGATTAAAACCCGACATTTTACCCATCATCACATCGAGCAGGAAAAGATCATATCCGTTAAGGTTTTTTTTCAGTGCATCTTCAGCCGAATGGGCAGTATCGACTGAATGACCATCGCTTTCGAGGTTAAACTGTAGGATCTCGCACAAATCCTCCTCATCCTCTACAACCAGAATCCTGTAATTATCTTTCATTTTGGCAGATTAAGCGTATACAAATCAGTGTTTGTTTTCGATATGCTGATGACGAATATCGGTACCTTCCATCGCGTAAATCGAAGCTTCTGCTACGTTTGTGGCATGATCGGCAATCCGTTCAATATTTGAAATAATACTGTTGATATTGATATAACTGAGCAGCAATTGCTGGGTTTCTTCGGGCAATTTGCTTTTGGCCACCGCTTTCTTTACCAACTTATGATTCATTTCGTCGACTATCGAATCGTTTTTTAATGTCCAGATGGCAAATTCCTTGTCGTTATTGATAAACGACAGAATTGACTTCTGTACCATATTTTTAGCGATAATCAGCATATTGAAGATGGCATCCGTCATCTTATTGTATGTTTCCTGATCTTTAATTTTAGGAATAAAGTTAACAATATTGGTCACAAGGTCGGCCACCCTTTCGAGATTCATAACAATCTGGTAACAAGCTATCAACTTGCGTAGATCGGAAGCCACAGGTTTTTGGAGAACGATGGTATTGATTATCTTTTCACTCAGTTTAATCTCATAGGTGTCAGACTCTTCTTCGTATTTCTTTATCTCGTCAATCAACTCTTTTGGAATCGAAGCCATGCCGGTACTAAAAACCTTTTCGAGAAGCGAAAGCTGATGAAGAATCAAGTCGGCATATTTACCAAACCTATCGACGATATCCTGTATTGCGTTTTCTTTATTGGTATTCATTGTGGTATATTTTTATATTTCAGTTTATTATCAATATCATCCAAATTTTCCGGTAAGGTAACCTTCGGTACGCGAATCGCGCGGATTGGTAAACATGATTTTGGTTTTATCATATTCAACCAAATCGCCAAGGTACATAAACATCGCATTATCAGAGATTCGGGCGGCCTGAGACATGTTATGCGTTACCAGCACAATGGTGTAGTTTTTCTTCAGTTCGACAAGCAGATCTTCGATTCGGGCTGTAGAAAGCGGGTCGAGCGCTGATGTAGGCTCGTCCATCAGAATGACATCGGGTTTAAAGGCCAAAGCCCGTGCAATGCAAAGCCGCTGCTGCTGTCCACCCGACAAGAAAGTCCCCTTTTTGTTCAGCGAATCTTTTACTTCATCGAAGAGGCCAACGTCAATTAGCGACTTTTCGACAACCTCATCGCGCTCTGCATGTTTTAACCGGTGACCATTCAACTTGTACCCAGCAATTACATTCTCATAAATACTCATGGTTGGGAATGGATTGGGTCGCTGAAAAACCATCCCAATTTTGCGGCGCAATATGGTAGTCGACATTTTGAAAATATCGTCTCCATTGAGCAAAACGGTGCCCTGCGTCGTGATATTGGGGTAAAGCTCGTGCATGCGGTTGATGGCCCTTAGCAGCGTACTTTTTCCACAACCCGAAGGTCCCATAATAGCGGTAATGGCATTCTTTTTAATATCGGCTGTCACATCATTAACCGCAAATTTATCCTTATTGTAAGCAATTGAAAGATTGCGTATGGATAAGACCGGATTAACTATTTGCAAACTGTTTTCTGTCATCTCTGGTATATTTTGAGGTTAACCCGCTCTTACGAGTGAGAACCAAACTTTGAAGATATTCTTTTTGCTACTATATTCAATGTCAACACAAATCCCATCAGGAAAAGTGATGAACTCCATACCAACTGAACCATGTTGGGATTGTTGTAAAACTCCCAGATGAGCAATGGCACTGCGCTTGTAGGTTTGGCTACATCCCAATTAATCATTGTACTTCCAAGCGTAGTCAGCATTAATGGAGCCGTTTCGCCCAGAACACGCGATATCGACAACAGAATTCCCGTCATCAGGCCGCTAAAACCTGAAGGAATCATCACTTTCAGAATTACTTTATAATAAGGTACACCTAAAGCGGCAGCAGCTTCTTTAATGCTTAGAGGGATCATTTTCATGGTCTCTTCTGTCGAGCGGATAATCAGCGGGAGCATCATGATGGCGAGCGCTACACTACCCGCCAATGCAGAAAAACCGTTTGTAATACTTTTAACCACCCATATATAGGCAATCAAACCCAATACAATAGATGGAACACCTTGTAAAATATCGGTCAGATTTCTGATGAGATTGGCATATCTGCTTTGCTGGTTTTCGTAAAGATAAATACCAATGGTAACACTCAACGGTATAGCCATCAACGATGCCAATGCGACCATATAGATGGTACCGGTAATACCATTGGCAATACCGCCAGGTATTATTTCGTTGTTGTTTACGGCCGTCATGGCCTGTAAAGTATCGGGGGCAACTTTAATAAAAAAGTCGAGATTAATTTGCCTGTATCCCTCTTTCAACAACTTCCAGACGATAAGAATAATCGGCGAAATCGTTATTAACGATAACAGTACAACTAAGCCGAAAAAAATCTTATTTCGGGTATCTCGCCAACCGGCTCTGTCTTTTATGATAATATCGATTTGATTTTCCATTCTCTATCTCACGAAAATTTCTTGATAACAAGTTTACCGATTCCGTTTACAATAGCCGTAACCACAAAAAGTAACAGGCCAATAGCAATCAAGGCACTTAACTTCAACCCATCGGCTTCGCCAAACTGATTGGCAATCACACTGGCCATTGTATTTCCGGTGCTAAATAAACCGGTCGGAATTATATTTGTATTTCCAATCAACATGGTAACCGCCATCGTTTCACCAAGTGCACGGCCCAACGCCAAAATGTAACCGGCCACCAGGCCTGAACGGGCATTGGGGAGAATAACATTGAAAATCACTTCGAGACGTGTTGCGCCAAGCGAGTAGGCAGCTTCTTTAAGTTCGTTGGGAACCAGCGAAATAATTTCGTTGCTGATGGAAGTTGCATATGGAATAATCATGATTGCCAGAATAACTGACGAGGTAAAAATACCATATCCCTGTCCCGACCATCCCAACGAGACAATTAAGGGGCGAAGGGCGTAAAATCCCCACAAACCATAAACAATTGATGGAACTCCGGCCAACAAATCAACCAGTGTACTCAGGAATGAAGCTATTTTGGTTTTCCTGAAATATTCGGAAATAAAAAGTGAAGTGGAAAAAGACAAGGGCAAACAGATGATAAGTGCCAGAATTGAGGTTATTAATGTTCCGCTGATAAAAGGCAATGCGCCATAAACTTCTTTCCCTTCAGTCGGATTCCATTCTTTAGAGAAGATAAAACCGGCAAATCCAAAATGTTGAAATGCAGGTATGGCACCTTTCACAAGTGAAAGTACCATACCTGCAGAAATAATCAGGATAACAACCGATGCTGCAAGAAGAATAGTTTTTGTTATACGCTCACTGTTCATTCACAAAATTTTTGAGTTGTTCGTTCCTGATTATAGATAAATTACAAAACCGGTTTTCCGTCGTAAGTTACTGATTGCAGAATTTCTTTTGCCAATAGGACAGCTTTATCGGGCAGCGGGGCATAATCAACTTTACGGGCAACAGCCTGTGCTTCAAAACCAACCAGCCAGTCAAGAAACTTCACCGTTGCTTGTGCCTGTTCCAATGTGCGATTACCATATTTTTGTTCCTTATATAGGATAATCCAGGTAAATGCGCTGATTGGATATGCATCAGGGTCTGAAGAGTTAGTTAACATTACCCTGGTATCGGCTGGGATGTCGCCCTTTGCGGCTGCACTGATCGACTCTACTGTTGGAGCAATAAAGTTGCCGGCCTGATTTTGTAACAATACAAAAGGAATTTTCTGCGCAAATGCATATTCCGAGCCAATATAACCTATGGCTCCTTCGGTTTGCTTGATGGTTCCGGCTACACCGGGATTCCCCTTGGCACCCATTCCCACCGGCCAGTTCAGCGCTTTCCCTGTACCAACCTTTTCGGCCCATGGTTGACTGATTTTACTCAAATAGTCGCTAAAAATATGAGTGGTTCCGCTGCCATCAGAGCGATAAATAACTGAAATATCTTTTGACGGAAGTTGAACATTCGGATTGTCTGCCTTGATTTGCTCATCATCCCATTTCTTAATTTCACCAAGAAATATCTTTGCAAGAACCTCGTTTTTCAACTTTAGTTCGGTAACTCCAGAAAGATTGAATGCAACTACTACAGCTCCCAAACAGGTAGGAACATGGACTATTTCGGCAGGAAGTTCTTTGGCCTGTTCATCAGTTAGGAAAGCGTCCGTTGCCCCAAAATCGACAACCATATCTTTGAGGCTTCGAATACCTCCGCCTGAACCGATACCACCATAGGTAAGTGTGTTGCCCGTTTGGGTTGAATAGTCATTGAAGACCTGGTTGTAAAATGGTTGCGGAAAAGTTGCGCCGGCAGCAGTAATGGTCACCTTCGCATTTTTATTGGACTGGTTGCTTTGGCATGAAGCAAAAACGATTAAAGCCAATAGAATAACAACTACGTTTTTCATTTGAGTTGATTTTTAATTATCTGACTCAAAAATAGAACTGTATTGTTACAGAAATGTTACATCAAAATTACAAAACAATTAAGTTGATTTGCCGCTAAAAAACTAATAATCAGATAAAAAAATAACCCTCGACCGTCTCTTCAATGGTCCGAGGGTTACACAATGTAACACTATTTTTCCCCTGTTAAATCTTTAATTCGAGGCTAATATAAAACTTCGAAATAAATGATTTATCCTGCTGTGCTGGATCCCATCCCTGAAAGTTGGGCGATATTTTTACTCCGTTCACCGGAGTGTACTCAAACCCGGCATGATATAGTTTCCCATCCTTGGCAATATTCCAGCCGGTAGAACCTGTCGATGCCGCTTTCGAATCGACATTATCGTAACGGGCAAAAAACTTGAAATTCTTTTTCAGGTTTACAGTCCCATAAAATGAATAGCCCCAGAAATCATGCCCGGATATCATCCCATTCTCCTTTTGATAGTTATACTCGGCATTCAGATTAAATTTCTTGTGGGTGTAACCGGTTACAAAAGCGTAGGTTTGCTGAGCCTTCGATTTTTTGGTCATATTATCGTAGTAGCCTCTAATCGTCCATGCTTCGGTAGGCTGCCAGGTTGCGCCAATCCCTACTTTTAACGCAGAATCGCTTTCAGCAACGCGAAAACCTTCGCCATTGACCAACATAAAATCAGCCGATAACTGTTTCGATAATTTATATTTAAGACTTAAGCCTAAATCGGTACTCGGGCCAAAACCATGCTCATCCTGCAACGATTTGTAGATGTAGCGATAGCCCCAAAGTCGTTCCTGCACTTCAAACTGGTTCGAGCCAATCATCCCCAGGTTTGCTGTCAGGTTGTTTTTCTGATATTGCACATAGGCGAATTTCAGCATCCCCACAAATGGATTTTTACTCCCGCCGCCCGGATTGCCAATATCAAAAGTTACCCGTCCGGAAATGGTTTTGCTGAAACTATAGCTGTAACCAAAATAAGCCCGGGTTATTTCAAACTTGTTACTGACATCTCCATCCCTGAAAGCGCTGTTGAAGTTGGTAAACAAACGTACTTCAGGTTTACCCGAAGGTTTGAATGCCTCCTCGGTTGCTTGAGCAAACGAACTGATGGGAAACCATGTAACCAACAAAAGAAAGAGCAAAGATTTTTTTGATTGCATAATGCTGTTACTGATTAATTAATTTATGGTTACAAATATCTATCCTGAT
>CAYOJD010000138.1:0-7247 GCA_964404205.1 uncultured Prolixibacteraceae bacterium | reverse complement strand
GATTATTTGTAGGTGTATTCGTACACTTTCTCAACTTTCTAACGTCTGTCGGGAAATTGGGAGATCTCCTTTACCAACTCGCCATCGGCATTGTATTCGAAGACTGACAGTTTTTCGATCTTGCCTTTCGAGCCATATTTCACCGCTTTAACACACTGCTTTTCGCTGTTGTATTCGTAAATAATCTTCGATTTGACCACCCCGTCGGCAAAATATTCCGTCTCTTCCGTTTTAAGACCTTCGGCATTGAAAAGGGTTGTATGGTCGAGTTCTTTGGCATGATTGACGATATTGTATTCGGTTGTTTTAACAATCTGCTTCTTCTGAGCGGGTTGGGCAACGGCAAATGCCACTGTCAGAGAGACAAGAATCCCTGTGAAAAACATTTTTTTCATTGTGGTTGTAATTAGCTTTCGTTGCAAAGATAAGTTTCTGCCCAACATAATAAAGCGATTGTTTTTTTATTTGATTCCCTCGAGGCTGAGGCCCTGCGTTGTTTTTGCTTATGATGAGGTTGGGGTTCGCCGGGTTGCTTGAACAACGACAAAACAACAGATTAACCTGACAAAAATATGGACAAGCAAAATCCGGGGCTATATTAACACTGCATTGGGTCGCCACTCAAACGAAGAATATGGGGCTTTATCCGGGAGTCACTCCGCAGCAGCTTTTCTCAGTCTTCGAAGGTGCACCTGATAAACCAATTCAATCGCTCCTTGAATCATTTCCCGAACAAATGAAAGCTTTTCAATCGAATCTCATCAATAAAAGAAAAACCCGCTACCGGAATGGCAGCGGGCAAATCAACAATTGGAATTTGACATCGTTAATAATCGAGCGTATACGGAACCTCTATTATTTTTCCATCGTAGTCGGTATACCTGATATTGAATTTTATCTGGCTCTGAGCCGGATTCTTTATCGGGTTCAGTTTAAAACTGGCATAACCATACACCGGATACCGTTCGTCGTCGCCACGGGCATTGTGCCTTAGTTCGAAAATTTTGGGTGTAGCAATGCCATCCCCTTCATTGATATCGAGCAGGTTGAGGTAATGGGTCGACCCTTCGGTGTAAAATTTAAAATCGACATTCAGAATACTGTCGGCAGTAATCCAGGTATCGCGCACAATAATCGGGTCGGAACCCATGCTGTCAAGCGAAACCTCGCCCAGTTTCGAAATATTCTTGTACAGGATATTCTTCATATCGAGAATCTTGACATAATAGGTTTTCGAACCGTCTTCGTTTACTTTGTCGTCGAGCGGATTAACACTTACCATTACACGCTGGTTATCGTGTGTTTTAAACCAGGGCACATCGGTTGCCAACGGTATGGCTTTATCGCCGCTGTCGAGCAGAATCTCGAAAGAATTATCATCAGATGTGCTACCGGTTTTCTGTATCACACCAAAATCGATCATAAAATCGCCAATCGAATAACCATCGTCATCGTTACACGATGCGAATACAAAACCTGCCAGCACAACAGCCAGCACGATTTTTCCTTTTTGAATCAAGCTGTTCATAATAGTTACAATAGTTGTAGTTCTACTTTTCAGATGAAGCAACCTTTGTTATGGTTGCTCAAGGCATTATTTTTTTGCACGAATGCCATGCAAATGCTTTCAAAAGCAGTTTCAAAAATTATGCCCCGGAAAACTTTAAATGCTTAAAAAAATTTAAAAATTGATACAATTTATTTATCTACAATACAATAATCAACTACCTCATGAAAACTTCATTTTATATTTTTGGCGAAACAAACAAAAAATTTGACTTAATAGTATGAATGACTATTTTTGTAGTGAACTAAAATTCAAACCGATGAAATCAAACAGACTACTCACTTTGTTTGGCGTATTGTTATTTTTGACGCTATCGCAAAGCGCCTTCTCACAAAACAAAATCACATTGGATGTCAACCATAAAGGGGCTAAAATAGACAAAGCCATTTATGGCCATTTTGCCGAACACCTGGGCAACTGCATTTATGGTGGAATTTATGTTGGCGAAAACTCTTCAATTCCCAACACCAGAGGTTACCGCAACGATGTAGTGAAAGCTTTACAGGAATTGAAAGTCCCTCTGCTTCGCTGGCCTGGCGGCTGTTTTGCCGATACTTATCACTGGAAAGATGGAATTGGCCCGAAGAGCGGACGTCCGTCCATTATCAATGTACATTGGGGCGGAGTGACCGAAGACAATAGTTTTGGCACACATGAATTTCTCGATTTCTGTGAATTGATTGGAGCCGATGCCTATGTCAACCTGAATGTTGGAACCGGTACCGTACAGGAAGCTGCCGAATGGATGGAATATGTTACCTCGTCGAACGAAAGCCCTATGACAAAGTTAAGGAAGCAAAATGGCCGCGAGAAACCCTGGAATGTTCGTTATTGGGCAGCCGGAAACGAAACATGGGGTTGCGGGGGCAATATGCGTCCGGAGTATTATACCGACCTTTATCGCCAATATGCTTCTTTTATGAGAGCTCCCGGCATTTATCGCATCGCCAGTGGTGCAAGCGATTACGACTACAACTGGACTGAGGTAATGATGCGCGACAGTAAAGCCCGCAATATGATGGAAGGAATCTCGCTCCATTATTATACCATTTGCCACGACTGGAGCAAAAAAGGATCTGCCACTCAGTTCAGCGAGGAAGAATGGTTCACCACTATGGAAAAGACATTAAAAATGGAAGAACTGGTAACCAAACACTCGGAGATTATGGACAAATACGATCCGGAGAAAAAAGTAGGGTTACTGGTCGACGAGTGGGGTAACTGGTTCGATGTTGAACCTGGCACCAATCCCGGATTCTTGTATCAGCAAAATACGCTTCGCGATGCCCTTGTAGCAGCAATCAACCTCAACATTTTCAACAACCATGCCGACCGTGTCAGAATGAGCAATATTGCACAAATGATCAACGTTTTGCAATCGGTTATCCTTACGCGGAACGACAAAATGGTGCTGACCCCGACCTACCACGTTTTCAAAATGTTCAATATCCATCAGGATGCCACTTTAATCCCATCCAAAATTGAATGTGAAAAATTCAGCATGAATGGAAAATCCATCGATGCCGTTTCTGCTTCTGCATCTGAAAAAGATGGTGTGATAAGCATCACCCTGTGTAACCTCGATTTGAACAAGAGCCAGAAAATTAGTTTCGATTTGAGTGGTTTCAACCCCAAAACAGTTTCAGGGAAAGTGATTACAGCCGATAAGATGAATGCCTGCAATGATTTCGACAAGAAAGATGAAGTAGTCATTGCCGATTTCAACCGTGCCAAACTGAATAAAGGTTTGCTTGAAGCCGAGCTGCCAGCCAAGTCTGTCGTTTTGATTCAACTGTATTAAACCAATATTATCCATCCACAAATAACCTTTGCATTTTATTAATGCTGCAAAGGTTATTTTTTTTAAATTTATACTACCTTTGCAGTAGGATTTATTTTGTCAAATGAAGGTTAAACGCATCATATCATCAGTTTTACACCTTGCAATCGCAGCCATATTTCTGTTATCGGCCAGTGGTTACAAGGTTTACCTTCATCATTGCAACAGTTCCAATACTACTGAGATTTCATTTTTTGTAAGTAGTTTTTCGTGCCAACATCCTCTGGAAAAGACAGATGGTTCAGAAATTTCACATGTAGGCTGTAGCGGCGTTGGTGGGGAGCAAATCTCCGGCAATGAGGATGGCTGTTGCAATACTGATTCTTCTTTTTACAAAATATCGGATAAATACGATAGCCGAACACAAACGCTACAGATAAGCCTATCGCCTGTAATGTTTGAGCAGCCAACTTCAACTGTTGAGTTAAAGGAAGCTGTTGAATTAATGGTCAAGCCACAATATTACCAACCGCCACCACCGGTTCAAGGTTCGGATATGATCGTTATTTTCCATCAACTTAAAATCGCACATTTGTCATAATTCTACCGTTTCCCAAACGTTACTAACCTTTTTATTACAGGTTAATTAAAGAATTATGCAATGAAAAAATATCATTTATTTTTACTCCTTCTGTTACAAGCGGCATTGCTACATGCACAAACAATCGAAGGTAAAGTCAGCGAATTAGCTGATGGAGAAAAGGTTCCACTACCTGGAGCTACAATATTCTGGGTTGGCTCAACCATCGGGACAACTACTGCATCCGACGGAACTTTTTCGCTTAAGAAAAATTCGAAATACAATAAATTAGTCGCCAGTTTTGTAGGCTATGCCAGCGATACCATAGCTATCCCGAATGCAGACAACCCCCTGGAATTTATACTGGCCCCGAATGCCCAAATTGATGAGGTTCAAGTTATCGGACGTGAGCCGGGAACGCAAATGTCGCGGATGACAGCTATCCAGCAGCAGGTCATTTCCGGGGCTGAACTGCGCAAAGCAGCCTGCTGTAACCTTAGCGAAAGCTTTCAAACCAATGCATCGGTCGATGTCAATTATTCCGATGCAGTAACCGGGGCCAAACAAATTCAGTTGCTCGGACTGGCAGGTACTTATACCCAGATGATGACAGAGAATATCCCCAACCTGAGAGGTTTGGCAGGTGTTTACAAACTGGGATATGTTCCTGGTTCGTGGATGGAATCGATACAGGTTTCGAAAGGGACTTCGCAGGTGGTAAATGGTTACGAATCGACGACAGGTCAAATCAATATTGAATACAAAAAACCAACTGATAAGGATAGGATTTACGCCAATGGTTATGTCAATAATTTTGGAAAATATGAATTGAACGCCAATAGTGCATTTAAAGTCAGTGATAAATCACAATCAATTGTACTTGCCCATTTCGAGAATCTCGGTGTCATAAACGATCACAATCACGATGGTTTTACTGACGATCCGTTGGTTCGGCAATACAATTTGATGAACCGGTGGTTTTATCATCCCAATCAAAATGTGGAAATGCGATTTGGCTTCAGTGTGCTCGACGAAGATCGCCGTGGCGGACAAACAGCCTTTCTAAAAGATAATCATCCTGAATCGTCGTCAGCTTATGGAACCGGTATCAAAACCCAACGGTATAATGTTTACTCCAAAACAGGCTTCTTTTTTAAAGATCCGTCAACAAGTATCGGAATAATTGCCGATGGGACCTACCATCACCAGGATGCTTTTTTTGGTTTAAACAAATATGAAGGGACTCAAAAATCTCTATATATCAATTCAATACTGCAAGCGCCCGTAGTAAAAACAAAAAACAATGTCGAACAATTGCTAAACACCGGGATAAGCCTTCAACTGGATAATTTCGACGAGGTGTTAAACGACAGTCTTTTCAAACGCACCGATGCAATTCCGGGTATTTTTGCCCAGTACACATTGTCTATCGGCACTACGTTTTCGCTGATTGCCGGATTACGAGGCGATTACACCGACAAAGAAGGATTTATCGTTACGCCCAGATTTCATTTACGAAAAGCTTTCGACGAAAACAGCAATACCGTTATTCGATTGTCAGCCGGACGTGGTTGGAGACAGCCCAATCTGGTTTCGGAGAATCTGTCGTTATTGGCCAGCAGCCGCCAGGCAGTTGTATCGCCCTACCGCAATTTCGAAGATGGCTGGAATTTCGGGACCAGTTTGCTTAAAAACATCACCATAGCCGGTCGTACGCTCACCGCAAGCATCGATTTTTACCATACACTCTTCAACCGGCAGATTATTGCCGACATCGATATCAATCCCCAAAAGATTTATTATTACGAACTCGACGGACGCTCCTACTCCAACAGTTTTCAGGCAGAAGTGAAGTATTTTTTGCTTGAGAATCTTGAGTTGACAGGGGCTTACCGTATTAATGATGTTAAGGTTACTACTGATGGAAAACTGCAACAGAAGCCATTCACGTCGAAATACAAGGGTTTGATTTCAGCATCGTATGCCACACAAAACCATCACTGGAAATTCGATCTGACAGCTCAGTTTAATGGTCCGGGAAGAATTCCTTCAACATCTTCAAACCCCGATCATTATCAACGTCCCGAAAGTTTTGAGGCCTATACTTTAATGTTTGCTCAGGTTACGCGCTCTTTCAAACGTTTCGATCTATATATCGGCAGCGAAAACCTTACTGGCTATACGCAAAAGCATCCGGTCATTGCCAGTGAAGATCCCTTTGGCCCCTATTTCGATGCATCAATGATTTGGGGCCCGTTAAGCGGAAAAATGTTTTACGCCGGATTTCGATATAAACTATTTTAAAAAAAGGAAATAATGAAAAAAACAATTCTACAAATGATTCTGGTTCTGGCCATTGCACTGTCAGTCCCAACCCTGCTGATGGCCCAGAGCAAAGCAAAGTCTGAAACTGTAACCATAAAAACATCAGCCATTTGCAATACTTGTAAGCAACGTATTGAGAACGATCTTTCGTTTGCTAAGGGAGTAAAAAAAGTGACACTCGACCTGAAAAGCCAGAATGCCACAGTATTGTACGATCCGGCCAAAACCAATCCTGATGCCGTGCGAAAGGCTATTACCCTGATTGGTTATGATGCCGATACGCTGACAGCCGACGAGAAAGCATACAATAAACTGCCCGGCTGCTGTAAAAAAGACAATCTTCCTCATTAATATTGAAGACTGCCGGTATAACCGGCAGTTCTTTTTTAATAACGTTATGAATATTGTAAAACAGCATTAGACGCAGAATATCAAATCACATTTCAAAAATTTAATCTTAGCCAAACATCGTCACGTCAAAAACATCTATCTTGCACTTAAAATTGAATAAATGGGACGGGAGTTTCTTGAGATAATATTTCTGTGCGGAGTGGTGTTGCAGGCCCATCTACGCACCTATTATGTACAATACTATAATTCAGCCCGAAAGGAGAATTTTTTTACGAAAAAAGAGAAAATTTTCCTTGGGCTTGTTTTCATTGGCTTTTACCTGCTACCCATTTTCTACATCTTCACAACATGGTTTGCGGCTATCGATTATACCCTTCCCAAATGGACTGGCATTCCGGCTACTGCACTCTTTGTCTTCGGCATCTGGTTATTTTTCAGATCGCATGCTGACTTGGGAAAATACTGGTCTCCTGGATTGGAGTTGAAAGAAGATCATCAACTGGTCAAAACAGGCGTTTTTACCCATATTCGCCATCCAATGTATGCATCATTCATCGCCATTGCCATCGCACAGGTATTCATGTTACAAAACTGGCTGGTTGGACCATCATTTTTACTTTCGGCATTACCACTGTACCTCAACC
>CAYOJD010000137.1:0-7288 GCA_964404205.1 uncultured Prolixibacteraceae bacterium | reverse complement strand
TGTGTATCTTGTGTGTATCTTGTGTGTTCAGAAACAGACAAGATACAGAGATAATACAGACAAGATACAGAGATAATTCAATGGAGAGAAAGTCGGGATAACCGTTAGGCCTGATGCCCGGGTATGGCTGTGTGGGGGGTGCGTTGCAGTGCCCGGTAAGGAATTTGCCCCTACCGAAGTAAGCACAAAGTCTGCAGCCTGAAGTTTTGGCTTTTGGCTGTTAGCCGTTAGCTTTTTTAGCCGTGCGGGTCTGGTGTCTGGCCTCTAATGTCTGGCTTCTGATATCTAACCGTTAAGAAGGCCTTTCGCGCGGCCTTCTCTATGGCTTCATCGCCTCCATCACCTTCTTCACCCCCATCACCTTCCTCACTCCTGAAAGGCCACCAGCAACTGGTTCAGGTCGACCACATCGCCCTCACTGACGGCCACTTTGGTTACCGTGCCGGCTTTACCGGCCTTAAACTCGTTTTCCATCTTCATCGCCGATAGGATAATCACGGTCTGACCGGCTTCGACCTTGTCGCCGGGCTGCACCAATATCTTCACCACCTTGCCGGGCATGGGCGAATGGATGGAGAGGCCATGGTGGCCGTGGTCGCCTGAGCCGGAGAGGCCATAGCCCGATTTGCGGTCGATAACCTCGACCTCGAACTCGTTGTAAACGGTATTGACCGAAAAGAGGTTTTTCGACAAGCCGTCGATCACCTCGATATTGCGCGACATCCCGTTGCTGATCAGCGAATATTCGCACTGTCCAACCTTCAGGATATCGACTTCATAAATTTTTTCGTCGACCGAGATGGTCAGTAAATGGGCTTCCTGCTTTATTTTTTTGACCACGGCGTGGCGGCCATTGATATTGAATTCTAACATCGTTGCTGTTTAAATTTAAAAACCTTCCCTGTTGCTTTTGCGCCCGTGCTGTTTCCAGCCGTTGTTGCAGCTCTGCCCCGCATTGACCGGTTTTAGCTTCTCTTTCCGTTCCATATATTCCACATAGGTGGCTATCAGCGCAAAATCTTCACACTCGGCCGTACAGCCCGATTTGTCCATCAGCCGCTCCATGTTGCGATCGATAAAGCCGGTATTGTACTTTCCGCTGCGGAACTCGGGAGCATCCATAATCTTTTCGAGAAATTTGATGGTGGTTTTCACCCCGGTGATTTTATATTCGTAGAGGGCGCGGCGCATCCGCTCGATGGCTTCGTCGCGGGTTCGGCCCCAGATAATCAGTTTGCTGATCATCGGATCGTAATAGATGGGGATTTTATAGCCGGCATGGATATAGCCGTCGCACCGTACGCCCAATCCCAGCGGTTCGGTGATATGGGTAATGGTCCCCGGGTTGGGCATAAAATGGTTATCGGGATCTTCGGCATAGATACGGCACTCGATAGCATGGCCGCTCTGCTTTAAATCGTGCTGCTGCAACGTGAGCGGATGGCCCTCGGCAATGCTGATTTGTGCTTTTACCAAATCGATGCCCACCACACGCTCGGTAATGGGATGCTCGACCTGCAGACGGGTATTCATCTCGAGGAAATAGAAATTGAGGTTATCGTCGACAATAAACTCGATGGTGCCGGCCCCTTCGTAATGGGCAGCTTGGGTAGCTGCCACGGCATATTCGCCCATTTTGGCGCGTACTTCGGGGGTGAGCAGTGGCGAAGGGGTCTCTTCGACCACCTTCTGGTGGCGGCGCTGCACCGAACATTCGCGTTCGAACAGGTGGATGGTATGGCCAAAGCGGTCGGCCAGCACCTGAAACTCGATATGGTGGGGGTTTTCGATATACTTTTCGATGTACACGGCATCGTCGCCAAAAGCGGTGCGTGCTTCGGAACGGGCTCCCCGCAATGCACTTTCGACCTGCGAAGCTTCGCGCACCAGCCGCATCCCCTTTCCGCCCCCTCCGGCCGAGGCTTTGATCATCACCGGCAGGCCAATCTCTTCGATTACCCGCAAGGCTTCGGCATCGTCAGTCACCTTGTCGGTGGTTCCGGGCACTACAGGCACCCCTGCGGCAATCATCCGTTTACGGGCACTGATTTTGTCGCCCATCGCTTCAATCGATTCGGCCGACGGGCCAATAAAGATAATGCCCTCTTCGCGGCAGCGACGGGCAAAGGTGGCATTTTCGGACAAGAAACCGTAGCCCGGATGGATGGCATCGGCCCCCGACCGTTTGGCAATTTCGATAATTTTGTCCATCCGAAGGTAACTGTCGACCGAAGGGCCGGGACCAATGGGATAAGCTTCGTCGGCATATCGCACATGAAAAGAGGTCCGGTCGACTTCGCTAAACACTGCTACGGTAAGGATATTCATTTCGCGGCACGAACGCATGATACGAATGGCAATTTCGCCCCGGTTGGCCACCAATACTTTGTTTATTTTCATTCTCTCCGTTAATTCTCCAGTCATTTCAAACCTGTTATACGCTATTTTCAGTTTAAGTTTCACCCAATAAACAATCGGCTGCCAAAATTGGTTTAACGGAGAAGCCCTTCCGGTTGGGATATCCTTCAGGAATGTTGTATTTTTGGGGATGGCACGATCATTGAAACCGCCACATCATATTAAAAAAAAAAGATATCCGTATGAAACTACTTCTGATCAGCAACTCTACCAACCCGGGCGAGGCTTATCTGGACTATCCCAAACACGAGATCGCTAAGTTTTTGGGCGACAAACCGGTAAAAGCACTCTTTATCCCCTATGCTGCCGTCACCTTTTCGTTCGATGTGTACGAATCGAAAGTGGAAGAACGTTTTAGCGAAATAGGCCATCACGTGGTCTCCATTCATCGTTTCGCCGATCCGGTACAGGCGGTCGAAGCGGCCGAAGCCATAGTGATTGGCGGTGGGAACACCTGGCAGTTGGTACGGATGATGCACGACAACCGGCTGATGGAGGCTATCCGTAAAAGGGTTTTGGACGGAACCCCTTACATTGGCTGGAGCGCCGGCTCGAATGTAGCCTGCCCTACGCTGCGCACCACCAACGATATGCCCATTATCGACCCAAAGGGTTTCGACTGCATGGGGTTGGTGCCGTTCCAGATTAACCCCCATTATCTCGATAAAAACCCCGAAGGACATGGCGGCGAAACCCGTGAGCAGCGCATCGAAGAGTTTTTGGAAATCAATCCGGGCATCTACGTGGCGGGGCTTCGCGAAGCCACCATGCTGAGATATGAAGAGGGAAAACTGACCCTTATCGGGAACAGGCCCATGAGAATTTTCAGAAAGGGAGATGCCCCGTTAGAGTTAACAAACATTGATTCACTTGATTTTCTGTTGAAATGAATTTATTGCTGATTCAGGCTGAAGGAGCCGAAAAGATGGCAGAAACTGCACAAAATTTCGAACTGCACACCGAAGAGCTTATTTCGATGGCGCTCCATTATGCCCCCAGGGTGATACTGGCTGCCCTAACGCTGATAATCGGCTTGATGCTGATAAAACCGCTGGTACGGCGTATGCGACACCTGCTGGAGAAGCGCGATGTCGATCCGTCGCTGATTCCTTTCCTTTCGTCGATTACCAAGATACTCTCCTACTCGGTGCTGATTATCGCGGTAGCCTCGATGATTGGGATTCAAACCACCTCTTTTATCACCATTCTGGGTGCAGCCGGTTTGGCCATTGGTTTGGCTTTACAGGGAAGCCTTTCGAATTTTGCCGGAGGGGTATTGATATTGATTTTTAAACCCTTCAAGGTGGGCGAAGTAATCGAATCGGGCAGTGTAACCGGAACGGTGCAGGAGATACAAATCTTTCATACCATCCTGTTGACTTACGACCGGAAAACCGTTGTATTGCCCAATGGCACATTATCGAATAATATGATTATCAACTATTCCCGATCCGAAACACGTGTCGTGGAATGGATTTTTGGCATCAGTTACAGCAATAAGGTCGAGAAAGTCAGGCAAATTATACTCGAAGAGATTTTTACCGATTCGAGGGTTATCCACGAACTGGAACCTTACATCAACCTCTCGGCGTTTGGCGAGAGTTCGGTCAATATCAAGGTAAGGGCACTGGTGAAACAGGAAGATTACTGGCCATTTTTCTTCGAGATGAACGAAAAAATTAAAATGAGGTTCGAGCGTGAAGGTATTGAAATCCCCTTCCCTCAACGCGAGATTCGCATTGTCAACAGCAAATAATTAACAGAGCCATGCCCACCCGAACAGCCCTTTATCTTGCCACATTGATACTATTGGCGGCAAGCTGCAAAAGCCCAAAGGTTATTCCGGCAAACGGAACCCCACCGGCCAGCGATACCCTGATCGGCGAGTACCGGGGAGAACTGCCCTGCGCCGACTGTCCGGGCATCGACTACAAACTGGAGCTGTACGACAATTATTCGTTTCGCGAATCGAGCCTCTACCTCGAACGAAGCGACACCCCATATGTCGAAAGTGGCAACTGGCGGGTAGCCAATGGTAAAATTGCCCTCGAAAAAGGAAAACAAAAATCGTTGCTGAAAATTGGGAGCCATACGCTTACCCTGCTCGACAGCAACGGAAAAGAGATTGAACCACCCATGGGAGAGCATTTTATTTTGAAGAAAAGTGATACCGATTCGACAGAAACGGGCAACTTATCGAACCCTCACCTTAGCGGCAACTGGCAAGTAATCCAACTGGGGGGAAAAGCTATAGATGCGGCACAAATGGCCGGCGGGCCTCCTGCCCTCGAATTCTTTCCGGCCGAAGGTTATTTTCAGGGATATGGGGGCTGTAACCGCATCAGCGGGAAGATGGGGGCAACAGCGAAAACCCTATATTTCGGCATGGATAGAAGAACTAAAAGGACCTGCCCTGAATTGGAAACAGAATCAGAACTGCTCCATGCCTTGACAAACGGCAGTTATGACTACGCGTTTGACGAACTACAACTGGTACTGAGCAAGGAAGGGGAAACCCGCATGGTGCTCCGGAAGGTTGCCCGGTGATGAATCGGGGTAATAAAAGCTGTTCTACAACACTTTTAGCCATTCGGCAAAAGAATTATTGTTTTGTAAATCCATTCAGGCACTTTTTTTGTTTAAAGCATATCAAATCTGGTAAAGCAAAACCATCTGCAGGTGGTGAATGCCATCCGTAAAAAATAAAAGTTATGAAAACAATCAAATCTCTGCTATTGATTACCTTCGTGATAATCAGCACAACATTGTCGGCCAATTCGACTGTTTGGCCCAAAGAGATTAAAACTTCGGCAGCAAAGATTACCGTTTACCAGCCACAGCCACTCTCATTCAAAAACAACAAACTGGAGTGTATGGCAGCCGTTTCGATTGTCGAATCGGGCAAAAGCGACCCTGTTTTTGGTTCATTCTGGGCCGAAGGGATGATGAGTACCAACCGCGACACAAGGGTTGTTTCGCTGGAAAGCCTCAATATCAACAACATCAAATTTCCGGGCATAACCGATGCCAATCTGATTAAAAAATATGCTTCGCTTATTGAGAACGATGCCGCCAGATGGGATCTCGATATGGCCCTCGACGACTTGCTGGCCACATTGGAATCGAATCAGACCGAGCAAAATCTGTCGGAAAAGTTAAGTGTTGACCCTCCATCCATCATCTTCAAAAATAAATATTCGGTGCTGGTTACCATCGACGGTGAACCCATCTGGCAGAAGGACAATGCCACCGGGTTCGACCGGGTGGTCAATACCCCCTTTACCATTATCAAACAAAGCAATAGCCTCTATCTGTATGGCGGAGGGTTCTGGTACAGCGCATCGCGGCTCGATGGCCCTTGGTCACCAATGACTTCGGTACCCAAATCGCTTTCGGCAATCGATAAAGCAATGAAAAAATCGGAAAAAGAAAACGATGTGGTCAACCCTACGGTACCGGCCCAGATTGTTATCAGCTACGAACCCGCGGAACTGATTCAGTCGAATGGCAAAGCCGAATTTGCGCCACTGGAAGGCACCGGGTTGCTCTATATTACCAACAGCGACGATGCGATATTTATGCATATCGACAGCCAGAAATATTTTGTACTGATATCGGGACGTTGGTACAAGGCAGGCAACTTAAGCGGCCCGTGGGAATACACGGCAGCCGATGCCCTTCCATCTGACTTTGCCCAAATTCCAGCCGACTCTGATATGAGTGATGTATTGGCCAGTGTGGCCGGTACGGAAGAGGCACGCGAAGCTGTTCTGGATGCACAAATACCACAAACCGCAAAAGTCGACCGCAACAGTGCACGTGCAACCGTTGAATATGATGGAAACCCCCGTTTTGAAGCGGTTGACGGCACCCAGATGAGTTACGCGGTAAATACTTCAAGTTCGGTTATCAAGGCCGAAGGGATGTATTATGTTGTCGAAGACGGGGTATGGTTTGTATCATCGAACCCCAACGGACCGTGGGAAGTGGCCACCATGCGCCCGCAGGCAGTATCGCAGATTCCGCCAAGTTCGCCGGTTTATAACGTCAAGTATGTTTATATTTACGATGTTACCCCGCAATATGTCTATATGGGTTACACACCCGGATACCTCGGCACCTACATTTATGGCCCGGTTGTGGTGTATGGGACAGGTTATCATTATCGCCCCTGGTATGGAAGTTACTATTATGCACGGCCCTATACCTGGGGGTTCAACATGCGCTATAACCCGTGGACCGGCTGGAGCTTAAGTTTGGGTTATAGTTTCAGCTGGTTCCATTTCGATGTGTGGGGCCATCACCACTACCGTCCGGGATGGTGCGGAGGCTGGTGGGGCCCGCCGGTATATCGCCCACCTTATCACGTACATCGTCCGCCCCATCATTCGCATCCCGGTCACGGAAACCGGCCCAGCGACCATTATTATGGACGCAACCCGAATACAAGAGATATCAACAGGCACAACACCAACAATATTTATAACCACAGAGGCGATGTTGTAACACAAACCAAACCCTCGCGGCCCATATACGGAGGCAATTCATCGAGGCCCGGGCCATCGGTATCGAACCGTCCCTCAACAAGGCCTGCCAATCCTGAAGCAGTCAAACCGGGAAGCAGACCAGCTACCCGTCCGGAAACGAGACCGGGCACAAGTGGTCAAACAAGACCAACTACCCGTCCTGAGACACGTCCGGGAGGAGAAGCGGTAACCCGTCCGGGAAACAGATTGCCCAATACTAACGGTACAACATCACGACCAGCAGGCAATACTCGTCCGGTGAGCAAAGAAGGCAATACAACTACCCGGAATCCAAGGCCTGCAGTTAACCGCGAAAACGTAGCTGTTGACCGTGAGGGAAATGT
>CAYOJD010000136.1:0-7376 GCA_964404205.1 uncultured Prolixibacteraceae bacterium | reverse complement strand
TGGGGCCAGTGATGCTACAGCTGAAGGTTACTGGCGTTGGGTTACAGGCCCCGAGGGATTAAAGGAATCCGGAGGGCTCCTTTTCTGGAGAGGAACAGGCTATCAGGCCAAGAAAAACGATCCTGCAGGGGTTTACGGACCAGTGAATAGTGCTTACCACAACTGGAACAAATGGGATCAAGGCTTTTCATCATCTTTATCTGAAGATACATGGGAGCCAAACGATGTTGGTGCAGGCTCCGGTACCGAAAACTATGCCCACATTACCTATTTCCCAAACGATGCCAAAAATTCATTCAAATGGAACGACCTCCCGGATGGAGGCGGAACCGGAGATTATGCCGCTCAAGGTTACCTTATTGAATATGGGGGCATGACCGGTGACCCGACAGTAAATCTGGCAGCTACTATCGACCTGCAGGTAAACACAGTCTGGTTCGACGACAAACGCGATTTTACGGTTTGCGCAGGTCAAAGCGTTAACCTGAACCGAGCAGACAATACTGCCTCCTACTTTTGGAACCCTGCCGATGGTTTATCGAGCCCTTCGGTGGCGAACCCAACGGCGACCCCACTAACTACCACCTCCTACACCGTATCGGCTACGCGGGGTGTTTGTGCAGATAAAGCCAACTTTACAGTAAATGTCAACCCATTGCCTGAGTCAATGCTAAAAGGGGTTGAAAATGTTTGCAATGGCTCGACCCTTACCCTCGATCCAGGAGTGCATAGCAGCTACCTATGGAGCAATGGAGCTACCACACGAACCATAACCGTCGATACGCCCGGAACATACAGCGTAACCCTAAAAAGTGAACAGGGTTGCGAAACAAATAGTACAACTCAGACGGTTTACCACTCCTACCCCAAACTTGATCTGTCGAACCTGCAAACCTTGATTTGCGGCAGTAAAACAACCTTACTCGATGTGAAGAGCGATAAAGGCGATATCGTCGTTACCGGAAATGGCAGCAACGCCCTTCCGAACGATTTGAATGTTACGGTAGCCAACTGGGGTCAATACTCTTACGTGATAAAAGCCGAAGATCAATATGGCTGTGCTGTCGATACAATAATGGATATTGGGTTCCATCCAATTCCAACCGTAGATTTAACTGTTGACGAATCAAAATGTTATGGCTACAACCTCGACGCATCGTACATTGGTGATGCTCAAATCGATATATCGCGCTTTATTTGGGTTTTCGGTGGCGATACCATCACCAATGAAATTGGAGCCAACCAACAGGTTATTCCATTGGGCATCAATAAAGAACAACGCGATTTGGTACTGACTGTAGGGCAAAACGGATGTTATGCTTCAGCATCGAAAAATGATATTAAAGTAACTCCCTACCTCGAACTCTCGGTTGAAGATAATATTGGATGCCAACCCTTTACTGCGATTTTCGATGCAGTCAATACCGAGAAAGTTAAATCGTTCGACTGGAACTGGGGAGACGGGCAAACCAGTCAAAGTGCTACGGGAACTCAGCCCCACCAATATATCGACGATGGCTACTACAATGTATCACTAAAAGTTACAACCGATCAGGGATGCACCAACTGGGTAAAGGTCGACAGTATGATTTACACCGCCCCAATTCCCCGGATCAGATTCTCGATAAAAGCTGATTCCTGCCTCGGGAAAGGGACCAATAGTCTGGCTTTTGCTGGCAATGCACTGCCCGAAGATACCTACCATTGGGAATTGGGGGCGCTCGATACCGAAGAGATCATAACCGACCCGCAAACGTCGCTAGGACCTTTGGTTTTCGAGCTAAAAAACAAACCGAGTGCCAGTATAGGGTTGCATGTTACTTCCACTTTTGGGTGCCATTCCGACACCTCATACATCGAAGTGAAACGTAAACCTGATTTCAGTTTTACTGCAACTCCACACAAAGGCTGTATTCCGCTACATGTCGACTTTTCGGCCACAGCAACCGACCCTGTTGACCAGCTCGATTACACCTGGGATTTTGGAAATCGTACCAACGCCATAGGGGCTATGGTTTCATCGTTTTATCAGGAAGCCGACAGCAGTTATTCCGTAAGGCTCTATGCAAAATCATCTGTCACAGGCTGCTCTGATTCCATCTTCAGCGAGAAACACATCACCACCTTCCCAAAGCCTGAAGCCCGCTTTTCAATGGATCACGACATTGTGTACAACGATGCTCCCGTGGTACAGTTTACCAACGAAAGCACGGGGGCAGCTACCTACCTATGGGACTTTGGCGACGATAAATCACCCGAAGAAAATCCTGAATATCGCTTTTCAGGGTTCGGAACAAAGACCATTTTACTGACGGCTTACAACGAAATGAATTGCAGTGATACCATTTCAGATCGGGTTACGGTATTGTTTAACAAGATTTTTGCCCCCAATGCTTTCTCTCCCAACGCGGCCACCCCAATTGACCGTGTGTTTAAGCTGGCATCGTCAGGAATCAAGGAAAACGGATACCATTTGGTGATTATGAGCCGATGGAACGATATCGTTTTCGAAGCCCAAAACGCCATTGTGGGTTGGGATGGGAAACTGAAGAATGGCCAGTCGGCACCTGCGGGAACCTATGTTTGGGTATTAAAATATGTCGATTTTCTGGATCGTACCCATAAACAGAGTGGAACTGTGACACTGGTTTACTAAGTTTGAGAACGATGGGATTCTAACTACATCACCGGAATCCGCATCGTACTGTTGTACAACCCCCGATGATTATTCTCGCCGAAAAAGAATATCAGTGAAACCTCATGCGAGCCATAGCTGTAGGCCGAGATATCGGACAACGAATAGTCGAAACTATACCCCAACTGGAAGGCAGATGTGGAAAAACCTACCATGCCAATCAAAGCATCGGGCCTTACTGACAAATTATTGCGATACCACGCCCCGATGGTAAGCCAATCCTGATTGTAATAGAGTCCGGCATTGATTTGCTTGTACGAACCCTGCTGCTGATAAATCAGGTTGGGTGAAAGGGTGAATGCTTTTGAATAGAGCTTGCGATGATACTCACGGCTTTTTGCCCCAACATGCACCGTCATCCTCATCGGTAGCTTCCCTACTTGATCGCCTTCTATAATCGACTGATTGGGTTCTGTTAAATGGTGAAGGGCAAAACCAAAGTAGATATTATCCTGCTGTCCGGCCAAACCAAACGAAACATCGGGGAATATTTTCTGTCCATCCTCGGCCGGTAACGGATAAATACCGGTAATATTTCCGTTTTCGGGGTCAATCATCCCCGGAAATATTAATCCACTGGTATTAAATTCCTTATAAATAAAACCCAACTGCAACGCACCGGTAAAAAAGAGCCTGTCGTTTGCCTTTACATGATAGGAATAGAAAAAAGAGCTGTTAATGCTATTGACTACACCATTTAATTCGCGGTCGTAGTAGAGGTTTATCCCCACCCCGCCATTGATACTTTTGACAAACTTGTCGTAAGTAAGGTTGTATGTCACATAGGTATTGCCACTTTTAGGCCATTGGTTGCGATAATTCGATACCAGACGCGACTGCAAACTGGTACCGGCCAGCGCAGGGTTGAGATAGAGCGGATTGGAATAAAACTGCGAAAACTGCGGATCCTGACCCTTCGCCCGATGATGGATGCCACTCCACGCAAAAGCAATTATCAGCAACGAAAAATATAAACCAAAATGACGTAAAACCGATTTCGACAACGGCCGGGGGTTGCAACAAATCGTTTTTTTCATTGAAGTCTGGTTTTCATTTTTTATCAGGGCTCGTATATTTCTTGGGCCTCGGGAATATTGGGAATAATTTCCAGCAAACCCCTCAGCAAATATACTTTTTGTTCATTACCATTTTCGAGCGCTGCCGAAATCTTTTCCATGGTCGATTGCTCTACTTCGGGAGCAATCTTCCCGTACATATTTTCCACCACAGTAAAGGCTTCGAATGCCACTTCAAAATCACGTTCAATCACCAATTGGCAAAAGAACGGCAAATAAGCACTGTAATCCAGTCCGTTTTGCCAGCAGCAACCAATTAATTGCGATTGAATCGCCACATTATCAGGATACTGAATCGCTTCAATCAGAAACGGGACAGACTCCGGTTGTTTCAACTCGCCTAACAGTTGATATATTTTGGATGAAGCATATGAATCGGGATTACGCTTCAGAAAATCAAACAGATGAACCAAATCAGCCTGATTGCCGGTTTGTGCAATTTCATCGAATGCCAATTGAACTTTTTCTTCGTCGTCCGATTGTAGTTGAGCCAACAACGACTTAATTTTTTCCTCTTTTTTCATTTTTACCTTTTGCAACACACAGCAAATATATGATTAATTTAACGAAGCGTTCAGCGAAATACGGTTTAACCGTTCTCCTTTAACAGAGGAGGTGTTTATCAGCCTCTTTTTGTTGTCTCCGTGTCGATTGTTTTGTCGGTTGGTCAATTGTTAAAAAGCTTCACACTGCTTATAACCCCGGTTACCACCGCAAAATGAACTCTTCGCACGGGTACAGTTTCTCAAAAATTGAATACCGAATCGGGTAAAGAAGTAAAATAATTCAAACTAAAACCAGAAAGTACCCTACCCCTCGTCGAGGCCCCTCAGGCTACCCCGTAACGGGGGAGTTGATGCGGAGTTAATGCGGAGTTGATGCGGAGTTGATGCGGAGTTGAAAAGGCGATAGTACCTCCCGTTTATACAATTATAAACAGCTTCGCTTTTGTTTTAGATGAAAGTTATACCTATCCCCTTTCAAACAAATCTTTCAAAAATTGGCCGGTGTACGATTTATCGCATTGGGCCAATGCTTCGGGAGTTCCTTCAAAAACTTTATACCCACCGGCATCGCCGCCTTCAGGGCCCAAATCGATAACCCAGTCGGCCACTTTAATCACCTCAGGGTTATGCTCGATGATAATCATCGAATGACCTCTCGATATCAGCGCATTAATGGCATCGAGTAGTTTGCGGATATCGTGAAAATGCAAACCGGTAGTCGGTTCATCAAAGATAAACAGAGTTGGGGTATCCTTTTCTTTGGCCAGAAACGAAGCCAGTTTTACACGCTGGCTCTCGCCACCCGATAGCGTACTCGACGATTGTCCCAGCTTGACATAGCCCAAACCAACATCTTGCAGGGGCATCAACTTTTTGGCAATTTTCTTTCCGGTAGTTTTGTCTTTTTGCGAAAAGAACGCAATGGCCTCGTCGACAGTCATCTCCAGTAATTCGTAGATATTTTTTCCATGAAAACGGACATCGAGCACATCTTCCTTGAACCGTTTTCCGCCACAGCTTTCGCAGGTAAGCAGGATATCGGCCATAAACTGCATCTCCACCTTAATTTGCCCTTCGCCCTGACACTCTTCACACCTGCCACCGTCGATATTGAACGAAAAATGCGAGGCCGTAAAGCCGTTTATTTTGGCTGATTGCTGGTCGGCATAAAGTTTCCGAATCTCGTCGTACACTTTCAGATAGGTCACCGGATTAGAGCGAGATGACTTGCCAATTGGATTCTGATCGACAAACTCCACGGCAGTTAGCAGGTTCATATCGCCGGAGATTGCCGTATGCTCTCCGGTGCGATCGCCAACCACACCAAACATTTTACTGACAGCCGGATAGAGAACCCGTTTAATCAGCGATGATTTGCCCGAACCACTGACTCCGGTAATGACGGTAAGTGTATTGAGCGGGAACTTTACGTCGAACCCTTTCAGGTTATTTTCCCGGACGCCATCTATCCGAATAAAGTTGTTCCATTTTCGGCGGCTGGCCGGCATTGGGATTTTCTCTTCGCCTGTGAGGTATTTGGCTGTCAAACTATTGTTCTCTCTCTCCAAATCACGGTGCGTTCCCTGAAAAACAATTTCGCCACCATGTTGACCGGCCAACGGCCCAATATCGATAATCTGATCGGCAGCCCGCATTATCTCCTCGTCGTGTTCCACCACAATCACACTGTTGCCAAACTGCTGCAATTTGCGCAGTACCTTTATCAGTCGGCCGGTATCGCGCGGGTGAAGGCCAATGGATGGTTCGTCGAGGATATACATCGAGCCCACCAAACTGCTCCCCAGCGAAGTAGCCAGATTGATACGTTGCGATTCGCCACCCGAAAGGCTCGACGAGAGACGGTTCAAGGTGAGATAACCCAAACCGACATCGCACAGAAACTCGATTCGGTTCCGAATCTCGATCAGCAACCTGTCGGCTACTACCTTTTCATGATCGGCAAGTTGCAACATATCGAAAAAAGGCTGCAACTCCGTAATAGGCAGATTGACCAGTTCTGTAATCGAGCGACCGGCAACCTTGACATACGAAGCCTCTTTTTTCAGCCGGGTACCTTCGCACTCGGGGCAAGTGGTTTTTCCGCGGTAGCGCGATAGCATTACACGGTATTGAATTTTAAAGGATTGCTCTTCGAGCGATTTAAAAAAATCGTTAAGCCCTTCGAAATAGCGGTTTCCGGTCCAGAGTAATTTTTTTTGTTCAGCCGTCAGTTCGAAATAAGGTTTATGAATCGGGAAACCAAATTTATCGGAGCTCATCACCAGGCGCTCTTTCCACTCGCCCATCTTATCGCCTTTCCAACAAACAATTGCATCGTTATAAATTGAGAGCGATTTGTTGGGGATGACCAGATCAGGATCAATCCCGATGGTTTTGCCGTACCCTTCGCATAGCGAGCAGGCACCCAGCGGGTTATTGAACGAAAACATGTGTACCGAAGGCTCGTCGAAAGTAATGCCATCGGCTTCGAAACGATTGGAGAAAGATTGGTTAACAGGTGGCTCCGCATCGGCAATCCGAACCACGCATTCGCCTTTTCCTTCGAAAAAGGCAGTTTGCACCGAGTCGGCAATACGACCCGGCAAATCTTCGTCGTCCGAAACAACCACGCGGTCGACAACAATAAAAATACGGTTTCCACTCACTTTACTGGTCAGGATATCAGAGATTCGGTAAGTTTCGCCATCCACTTCCAAACGCGAAAAACCCTGCTGTTGAAGCAAATCAGCTTCCTGTTCCAAGGTTCGGCCAGCCTTACTATCAAGTGGCGACACGATGACCGCTTTGGTTCCTTGCGGAAAAGACAGAATGAAGTTCACCACATCGCTCACCTCATGGCGCATCACCTGATTGCCCGAAACAGGCGATATGGTGTGGCCAATACGGGCAAATAGCAACTTCATGTAGTCGTAAATTTCGGTCGAAGTGCCAACTGTCGAGCGCGGGTTGCGGGTATTGACCTTTTGTTCAATGGCAATTGCCGGCGGAATCCCTTTGATATATTCCACTTCGGGCTTGTCCGTACGACCCAGAAACTGGCGTGCATACGACGAAAGGCTCTCGACATAAGGCCGCTGC
>CAYOJD010000135.1:0-7426 GCA_964404205.1 uncultured Prolixibacteraceae bacterium | reverse complement strand
ATTCCGTTCTGAAAACATCGCGGGAACTGCCTTGAGCGACGGGCATAATAAGCAAATCGTCGATACTAACATGCGGCGGGCGGGTGGCCATAAAGAGAATGGTTTCGGCAATATCTTCGGCCATAAGTGGCTCGAAGCCTTTGTACACGTTATCGGCACGCTGCTGATCGCCTTTAAAACGGACAACCGAAAATTCAGTATCGACCATTCCGGGGGCGATTGTATTGACTTTGATCCCGTAGGGGAGCAATTCTACCCTCATCGCCTTGGTAATAGCCTGTACCGCATGTTTGGAACCGCAGTAAACCGCCCCGTTGGGATAGGCTTCGCGTCCGGCTATCGACGATATGTTGATGATTTGACCTTTGCGTCGTTCAATCATCAGTTGCGATACGCTTTTCGATACGTAAAGCAAACCTTTAACATTGGTATCAATCATTCTTTCCCAGTCGTCGGTAACTCCTGCATGAACAGGTTCGAGCCCTACAGCCAGTCCGGCATTGTTGATCAGCAAGTCAATTTCACGCCATTTGGTGCTGAGCGAACCGATAGCCGTTTCAACCTCGGTAAGCGACCTGACATCAAAACAAAGTTTCAGCAGTTCAATACGGTTGTTGCGGATTAATTCGTTGGCCAGTTCATCAAGGCGATCGCTACGCCTCCCGTTGATTATCAGGTTATAACCATATTCGGCAAGTAGTTGAGCCGTCGCTTTTCCAATACCCGAAGTGGCACCGGTGATCATTGCTGTTTTTGACATGATGAATTTGTTTTGCCCGGCTAAATTAAAAAAAAAGGTCATTTCTTTAGGATAAAATGATTGGTTGGTTAATTTTGATGCACGAAAAACTGCAATTACATTGAGATTATGGCTGAACTTGAAACCCCTGTACTGACAATAGAACAGATTCCCGAGCCGGAGAATCTACGTACCGTTATCGATTCGATGCTGGCTATTCCGCATCTTTCGCCGGTCAATATTTTCAATGAGTTTGCCGCGCCGGCACCCGAACCATCCCAACTGGGAGGTGATGATCTGGGCGAAGCCGGTATTTTTCAGATCGATGCAGACGAAAAGCTCTATTCGTTGACCATCTATGCCGATCACCGACGTCTGGCAGTCGATCCCTTTGTGGCAGCTCAGATTTTGGTGGCCAAAGCCGTCAGGCGGCTAATTTGCTATGGTGCCGAACCTGTTTCGATGAGCACATTCCTGAACCATGTGGAATTTGCCAGTCCGATTGCGCAGGAAATGGTGATTGCAGCCAAACTTGGCCTCGATGCTGCAGCCCAAACTTTCAACCTGAAATCATCGCAACGCAAGATTCATTACGACTATTCAACCGGGAATGGCTTTGTACCGCCTACTTTGATTGTAAGTCTGTTTGGAAAATTGAAAGATCGCGATCAGGTGATGACACAACGTTTCAAAACGAAAGGCGACAATATTTTACTGGTTGGGCGTTCGCATAACGATGTATTTGCATCGGAGTACCTCGATCATTATCACGAAATCAAAGATTGGCCGCTGATGCATTTCAACCTATCGGGAGAAGGACGGTTGGGCGTAGCCATGAAAGAGTTGATAAGCCGCGATTTGGTGGTGTCGGCTGCCCCCGTAGGGATTGGCGGGCTTTTCTTCTCGCTGTTGCGCAGCAGTCTTCCCAATAATCTGGGTTTCGATATTACGACCGATGCGGAAATCCGCTCGGATGCTTTCCTTTTCGGCGAATCGATGGGGCGCTACATTGTGACCGTAACCGAAGAAAAAGAGAACGAGTTTGTCGATTTTCTTTTCGAACGCAAGATTCCGGTAATGACCCTTGGCCATGTCACTAAAGGTGAAATCCGTATCGACGATCAATCTTTTGGCTTTATTGACAAAGGCGTTGTCAGCGAAATGGAGGACTGACGGATGACAGATGTGAAACCCTATCGCGATTCGACCTCGGGCAAGAAGGAGCAGGTGGCCGAGATGTTTAACCATATCGCCCCGAAATATGATTTTCTCAACCATTTTCTCTCTTTCGGGATCGATAAACTTTGGCGCCGCAGGGCCATTCAACTGGTAAAGCGCCATTCGCCCCGGAGTGTACTCGATGTAGCCACCGGAACCGGAGACTTTGCCATTGCTGCACTGAAAACCGGAGCCACCCAAATTACCGGTATCGATATTTCGGAGGAGATGCTGGCTGTTGGCCGGCGCAAGATGGAAGAGCGGGGTTTGGCTAAAAAAATTAAACTTTATCAAGGCGATTCAGAATCAATTTCTTTCGATAATAATTATTTTGATGCAGTTACGGTAGCTTTTGGTGTTCGAAATTTTGAGAATCTAAATCAGGGATTGCGTGAGATTTTCAGGGTGCTGAAGCCGGGCGGAGTGGTTTGCGTGCTTGAGTTTTCGAAGCCCCGCCGTTTTCCTGTAAAGCAATTTTACAATTTTTATTCCAGTCATATCCTTCCATTTTTGGGACGGCTTTTTTCGAAAGACAAATCGGCATATACTTATTTGCCTGAGTCGGTCGAAGCTTTTCCCGATGGTGACGATTTTCTGGAACAGTTGCGTTTGGTTGGTTTTGGCAATGCATTCGAGGAACGTCAGACATTTGGCATTGCAACAGTTTACATAGGAATTAAACCGCTTGCTGAATAGGCTTTTATCCCCGAATAAGGTGATTTTTCAATTTTATGTTTGAAAATTGCCCTCAATACGCTATTTTGCAGTAAAATCGGAATCAGTTGTGAGACGAATCAAATTCGGATATATCATTTTATTTCTCTTGTTGACGGTTTGGCAGCCGCTTTTGGCCCAATCGCGACGTACAACCCATTTGCTGGGGTTCGACAATCGTCCTTTACGGTTCGGCTTTTATTTGGGAGGGAATATTATGGACTATCGTTTTAGCCATTATCCTACCGTTTACGATAACCCGATCTTTACAAAATATCCCGAGTTAAAAACTTCGGCTGAATTGAATGCCTATTACCAGAAAACCTCTTATCGGGCAGAGGTTAGTCCGGTATCGCCAGGGTTAACAGTGGGTGGCGTTGCCAATCTCAAATTGACCAAAGGTCTCGATTTGCGATTCACGCCGGGTATTTCACTTGGCCGTCGGCAAATGGTACTTTCTATTCCTGTCAGCGAACAGTTGGTTGGCCAGCTCGAAGGGGTTGATACCCAGGATTACATGACGACACCGTCAGCCTATATCGATTTTCCGGTAGGCTTTCGCTACAAAGGGTGGCGCCATTATAATCTCCGTCCATTTGTTTATCTTGGAGCAACCTATCGCAGAGATTTGGAAAACAAAAGAATCTCTGAAGGAATTGTCCATGTGAAACGAAACGGGGCCTATATCGATATTGGTTTTGGACTGGATACCTACCTTGAGTATTTCCGTTTCTCGGGCGAGTTCCGGTTTTCGTATGGGCTTACCAATTTGATTAAACACGATTACAATAGCGAAAAAGTGTACAATACGCCTTATTATGGCTTCGTAATTAAGGAACTAAACTCAAATATATTTACGTTGCTGCTTTATTTCGAATAGGTTTACTTATACCGATTGATATACGGCCCGAAACTATCTCCCGAACCTTGCCGTTAATATGCTTAAAAAATCAAATTAGCTTGAAAAAAGAGGTTAATATAGCGGTTACCCCGCGGCAGGCCGGAGAGATGAAACTCCTGAAAGAGATCGTTGCGTCGACATTGAAAACAGATGTATCACGGATCCACCAGATTGTGGTACGCCGACGCTCTATCGATGCACGCAATTCAAATATCAAAATCAATCTAGGGCTCGATATTTTTATTGATGAAGTGGAGCCCAAAGCCGAAAAAATCAGTTTCGAATATCCCAATGTGGCCAATGGCCGCCCGGTGGTGATTGTAGGTGCAGGACCGGCGGGGCTTTTTGCCGCACTCCGGTTGATAGAAGAGGGATTTAAGCCTGTTATCCTCGAAAGGGGGAAATCAGTTCCTGATCGTAAACTCGACATTCAAATCCTTCATAAGGATCATGTTGTTAACCCGGATTCCAATTATGGCTTTGGCGAAGGTGGGGCCGGTACTTTTTCCGACGGGAAACTTTATACCCGTTCGAAGAAGCGGGGCGATGTGCGGAAAATAGTTGAAGTGCTCCATTTTCATGGCGCCCAGGATGAAATTTTGATTGATGCACATCCTCATATTGGAACCAATGTTCTGCCCAAAGTAATCTCGGCAATTCGCGAAACGATTGTCCGCTCAGGTGGAGAGTATCATTTTAACGCGCGAGTTGAAGACTTTCTTTTGAAAGAAAATAGGATAACCGGGGTTCGTCTGCAAAATGGCGATAATGTTGAAGGCATTGCCGTTGTATTGGCTACCGGTCATTCGGCCCGCGATATTTACAGGCTTTTCGAGAAACATAAACTTCAGCTCGAAGCCAAATCATTTGCAATGGGAGTGCGGGTGGAGCATGCCCAGGAGTTGATCGATAAAATTCAGTATCATGGCATGGCACGAGGTCAATATTTGCCACCGGCGGCCTATTCGTATGTCGAGCAGGTAAACGATCGGGGCGTCTATTCTTTTTGTATGTGCCCGGGCGGAGTGGTCGTACCGGCCGCAACAGCACCCGGCGAACTGGTGGTTAACGGAATGTCTCCATCGAGCAGAGGAGGCCGGTTTGCCAATTCGGGAATGGTCACCGAAATCAGGTTGGAAGATATTCCAGCAGATTATCATCGCAAATATGGATCGCTGGCTGGACTTGTTTTTCAGGAAGAGTTGGAAAAAAGCTGTTTTAGAGAGGCCGGAAATTCACAATTTGCACCGGCACAGCGGCTTTTCGATTTCATCAATAACCGTAAACCCACATCGCTACCCGATACTTCTTACCGGCCGGGAATTATACCATCGGAAATGCACCGCTGGCTGCCCGAGTTTATTCGCCTGCGGCTTCAGCAGGGATTGGTTAAAATGGGCAATAAAAACCGAGGCTATCTCACTAACGAAGCGATTATTCTGGGTATCGAGTCGCGAACATCGTCACCCCTTCGTATTCCACGCGATAACGAAACCATGCAACATGTTCAAATAAAAGGGTTTTTCCCGTGTGGAGAGGGGGCAGGCTATGCCGGCGGAATCGTTTCGTCAGCTGTTGATGGCGAACGTGTAGCCGAGACGATAGCGCAGCTTTACCGGTAAACCCTGCGACGAAATTCAGCACAGGCAATAGCTGTGGCTACACTTACATTGAGTGACTCTGCTGTAGTTGCGCCTGCCGGGAAAGAGGGTATGGTCAATTTTCTATTGATAAACGTGTGATATGCCGACGATATGCCATTCCCTTCGTTTCCCATCACAATCAGTCCGTTTGTCGTAAGTGATGCCTGAAAAATATTTTCTCCCTCCATAAAAGTTCCATAAACCGGTAGTGAAAGTTGAGCCGCTTTTTCAAACAGGTCATCGAGCGGTAAATAAATGATACTGACCCGGGCCAGTGCTCCCATGGTAGACTGGACTGCTTTGGGATTGTACAAATCGGCGCTTCCGGGTGAGCAGAAAATTTGGCGAATACCAAACCAATCGGCCAAACGGACGATTGTCCCCAGATTTCCGGGATCCTGAACGTTATCGAGCACCAGCGAAATGTCTGTTGCCATGTCTCGCCAGTCAGGATCTTTCTTGTCGATTTCAAAAAGGGCTATCATTTCAGGCGGGCTTTTCAGGTTACTGATTTTGGTAATTTCTTCTTCCGAAATCTGAATAACCTGAATTTTCTTTCGCCCGTGTAAAAGCTTGGAGCCTGCTGGAGTACAGTAAAGCTCTATAGGTTGCATGCCGGCATCGATGAGGTCGAGTACCAGTTTTTTCCCTTCGGCAACAAATAGTTTCTCGATATCTCGAAATTTTTTCAGCGAAAGCGAGCGGATAAGTTTTATTTTGTTCTTTGATAGCATTTTCTTACTTTGAACTTTCAGTTTTCAAATTTAACCCATTTTTAATTCATCGGTTGATTATCTTTGCCTTACTTTAATTCCCTCATGCAGAACAAATTTAAACTGACATATTTTCTGCCCATTATTTTCGTTGTACTGTTTACTTCGTGCAGTGTGGTTAGATATGTCCCTGATAATGAGTATTTATTGTCGAAGGTTGAAATAACCGTTGACAATAACAAAGTTGACAGGAATGAATTAAAGAGTTATCTGAAGCAGCGCCCCAATACCCGAATTTTTGGAATCTGGAAATTTCATTTGGGATTGTACAATCTTTCGTCAGATAAAAAAGAGAATGGTTGGCTGAAAAGAATTGGCGAGGCTCCTGTGATTTACAATCCGGCACTTGTTGATAGGACAAACGACGAGTTGAAAAGATTGCTCAGAAACAGAGGTTATTATAATGCCGAAATTGTTGATTCGGTCTGGTTTAAACGAAAAAAGCGTGCTTATGTCAGTTATGCAATAAAAGCCAACTCGCCCATCCGGATTGATTCTTATCAGGCTATTTCGAAAGATCCCGTAGTAACTCCCTATGTCGAACAAGATGTTGTCAGAAGCACGGTTGCTCCTAACGATCTTTTTGATACGGATAAACTTGCGGCTGAGAGCCAGCGGGTTTTGCGCAGTTTGCAGAATAATGGATTTTATAAAGCCAATAAAACCCATATCTATTTCGAAGCCGATACTACAAAGAATATTGGTAAGGTCGATTTAAAGATGATTGTGGATAACAATACAAATACATTGTCCGATTCACTCTATTTGCACGAACGGTATACTTTCCGGAATTTCTATTACCAGACTGATATTGAGCCTCAAAAAAATCTTTTCGATAATGGGCAGTTGGGCAAATCTGAACCGGTGCGTGATACTTTGCAGGTGGGAAACCATTTTATAGTGTATAGCGATGCGTTAAAATTTAAAGTTCAAACATTATTGAATGCCAATCATATAGCCGATAGGGAATACTATTCGGCCGATCTGGTCGACAGGACTTATAATGAATTTTTTGCACTCAGGCTCTTCAAGCTAATCAATATCCGTTTTACAGAAACCGGCGAAGTTGATATATATGGAAATCCTACGCTGGATTGTTATATTCAGTTAACACCAACTTTAAAACAATCATATTCTGTAAGTGCCGAAGGAACGAACTCTCTGGGTAATTTGGGTGTAGCAGGAAACTTTGGGTACCAGCACAAAAATCTTTTTAAGGGGGGTGAAATATTTGATATTAATTTGTTGGGTGCTACCGAGAAACAGAGTTATGGCAAGGGCGATTCGGCCCGGACTTTTAACTCTCTGGAGTTGGGTGCCGATACTAAAATTACATTTCCAAAATTTATTGCACCATTCAAGAGTCAGGCACTTTTCCGTTTCTCTACGCCGCAAACATTTTTCAATTTAGCTTATAATTATCAACGTCGTCCGGACT
>CAYOJD010000134.1:0-7527 GCA_964404205.1 uncultured Prolixibacteraceae bacterium | reverse complement strand
CATCCAGAGTTGGTGGCGCCTGGTGCTAAACAGCCATAAAAACAAAAGCCGCTTTGAAAGCGGCTTTTATTGTGCCCAGAACAGGACTCGAACCTGCACAGACTTGCGTCCACTAGTCCCTGAAACTAGCGTGTCTACCAATTTCACCATCTGGGCTTGGCTAAAAAGCGGTGCAAATATAACCTGAATTTCAGATTTGCCAAATCACTTTTAGGTTTTTTTGAACTTTCGGGAAGTTAACACGAAAAAAAGTTTGCCTGAAATAACTTCCCGAAAGATGTTACTATTGCTGAAGGTTCACTTTCAGAAAGTTCTCGAACATGGTGTACAAATGCATCGTGGTATTTCCGCCACGAATATTGTGGTTGCGGTTATTGTAAACCATCATTTCAAATTGAATTCCTTTTTGAACCAGCACCTCGGCAAACTCGATGGCATTCTGAAAATGGACGTTGTCATCGGCCAAACCATGAACCAGCAATAATCTGCCTTTAATGTTATCGGCATAAGCCATTGGCGTATTATTATCATAACCCTCAGGGTTTTGTCCCGGCAGCCCCATGTAACGCTCAGCGTAAACCGTATCGTAGAAGCGTTGATTGGTAACTGGTGCAACCGAAATTGCAGCCTTGAAAACATCGCCGCCTTTGGCCAAACACAATGCTGACATAAACCCGCCATAACTCCATCCCCAAATGGCAATATTTTTTCCATCGACATACGAAAGCCCTGCCAAATATTTGGCTGCCTCAATCTGGTCGTCCGATTCATATTTGCCCAATTCTCCGTAGGTACATTTTCTGAACTCCTCGCCTCTTGCTCCTGTTCCGCGCGGATCGACACAAACGACCAGATAACCTTTTGTCGCCAAATAAGTATTCCAATCAATACTAAAATTATCAAAAACACTTTGCGAATTAGGGCCGCTGTACTGGGTCATCAGCACCGGATATTTGCTATTTGTATTGAAACCAACCGGTTTAATCATCCATCCATTGAGCTGAATACCTTCCGATGTTTTGAACGAGAAAAGCTCTTTTTGGGGAAGTTCCATTGTCGACAACTTCGATTGTAAAGCTGCGTTATCTTCCAATACACGAATCTGTTTTCCGGCAATCTCATGCAACGTTACTCTATTGGGCGTATTTAAGTTGCTGAAATAGTTAATAAAATATTTATATCCATTGCTGAATGCAACATTATTAGTTCCCGGCTGACCGGCAAGCATAACCTTTTTCTTTTTATCGAAGCTCACACCATACACCTCGCGCTGCATGGGAGAAACAGCCGCAGCCTGATAATAAAACATTTTAGTCGCGGCATCGTAGCCATAATAATCAATTACATCGTATTCTCCTTCAGTAAGTTGACGAATTTTAACCCCGCCAAAATCGTACAGATAAAGATGCTTGTATCCGTCTTGCTCGCTCAGAACAACGAAACTTTTTTCGTCGGGCATAAATTCCAGATTATCCAAAAAGTCGGTTTCGATATACCGTTTATTCTTTTCGGTGAAAACCAATCGGCTGTCGCCGGTGTAAGAGTTCGCAAACATAAGTTCCAAACGGTTCTGCAAACGATTCATCCGTATGATTCCTAAATTTGTCCCATTGTAAGTCCAACGGATTCTGGGAATGTAGATATCGGCTTCATTGCCAGTATCCATCTGAATGTTCTGTCCTGCTTTAATATCATAAACCCAAACCGAAACAATTGAATTCTGCTCGCCAGCCTTTGGATATTTAAAACGATATTCGCCGGGATAAAGGGCATTTGTTTTCAATTCAGGACTGAGACCTTTGTACATAGGCATACTGTAAGTATTCACTTTCGATTCGTCGAACTTAATGTAAGCCAATTGTTTGCTATCAGGCGACCATTCGAATGCGCGATTGAATTCGAATTCTTCTTCGTAAACCCAATCGGGTGCACCATTGATAATTTTGTTGAATTCGCCATCAGTCGTTACCTGTTTCTCAGTTCCAAAGCGAAGGCTTTTAACAAAAACATTATTGTCACGTACAAATGCAACACGCTCACCGTCAGGCGAGAAAGTTGCCAATTGCTGTGCACCTTTTCCCGAGAGTTCAGTTAACTCTTTCGTTGTAAAATTGTATATAAAATAATGGGCAGTAAACGACCGCCGATAGATTTGTTTGCGATCAGTCATCAGCAGAACTTTTGTTTCGTCACTGCTAAAAGTATAGTCACTGATGTTTTTCAGCGAATCGTTTTTTAAAGTAGTTATGTCGAGTAACGTGGCAATTTTTTGTCCTGTTTTGTAGCTGTATTTAACAATCTCTTTTCCCCCGTTTTCGAGTGTCGTATAATTCAGACCGTCATTCATCGAAGCCAGCCCATAAACCGATTTTTGTCTAAATGTCCCTTTAACAAACAGATCTTCCAGCCCAATAGACTGGGCCGAAACCGATACCGCAAAAAGGAGAAGCAACGCACTTGTTAATAATTTTTTCTGCATGATACTATAGTTATGAAGTATATTTTCGTTTGTCCAAATTTAATATAATGACCGAAAAAAAAGCCATTTCATAATCATTAAACATCGAAATAGAGCTTAATGATCTATATATCATATAATTGAAATTATTTATATAAAATAAACAACACCAATATTCTTTATCAACATAAAATCGCCCGATATTTGAACTTCATTCTCAGAATCACTATTTTTGCAACTTCTAAAAAAAATATGATGATTAAAATTACTCTTCCTGATAACTCTGTTAAAGAATTCAATAGCGGTGTCACAGGAATGGAAATTGCCGAAGCAATAAGTAGCCGACTGGCCAAAGAGGTGCTTTCAGTTACGGTAAACGGTGAAGTGCGTGACCTGGTGCGCCCAATTACAACAGATTCTTCCATCAGGCTCAACACATGGGACGATAAGGAAGGACGCGATACTTTCTGGCACTCATCGGCTCACCTGATGGCAGAAGCCATTGAAAGCCTTTTCCCCGGAACCAAATTTGGCATTGGCCCATCTCTCGAAAACGGATTCTATTACGACATTGATCTTCCTGACGGGAAAACCCTAAGTGACAAAGATCTGGCTGACATTGAGAAGAAGATGATTGAACTGGCCAGAGAAAAAAGTGACATTCTCCGTTCAGAAATCTCGAAAGATGATGCGCTCAAGCTTTTTGCAAACAAAGGTGACCAGTACAAGCAGGAATTGATATCGGAACTGGAAGACGGTACAATAACCCTCTATAAACAAACCGGTTTTACCGATTTGTGCCGTGGCCCCCACCTTCCGAATACCAGTTATATCAAAGCTGTTAAACTGACCAATATTGCCGGTGCATACTGGCGCGGAAACGAAAAGAACAAGATGTTGACCCGTGTTTACGGAGTTACTTTCCCTAAACAGAAATTGCTGGATGAATATCTTGTATTGATGGAAGAGGCCAAAAAACGCGACCACCGCAAAATTGGAAAAGAGATGGAACTTTTCACCATTTCACAGGAAGTCGGCCTTGGTTTGCCGATGTGGTTGCCCAAAGGAGCCATGCTTCGCGAACAGTTGGAAAAATTTCTGAAACAGGTTCAGAAAAAATTTGGTTACGAACAAGTTATCACACCTCATATTGGCGATGTAAAATTATACAAAACGTCGGGGCACTTTCAGAAATATGGCAAGGATTCTTTCCAACCCATCCATACGCCCACTGAAGGCGAGGAATACCTGTTAAAACCGATGAACTGTCCGCACCACTGCGAGATTTACAAGTTCAAACCTCGTTCGTATAAAGATATGCCATTGCGTTTCGCCGAGTTTGGAACAGTTTACCGTTACGAACAGAGCGGCGAATTACATGGCTTGACGAGAGTACGCGGATTTACTCAGGACGATGCCCATATCTTCTGTCGCCCCGATCAGTTGAAAGAGGAATTTTTAAAAGTTATCGATATCATATTTATCATATTCAGAGCGTTAAATTTCGAAAATTACACCGCCCAAATTTCACTTCGCGATCCAAAGAATACGGAAAAATATATTGGTTCCGACGAAAACTGGGAAAAAGCCGAACGTGCCATTATTGAAGCTTGCGCCGAAAAAGGTTTAAATACCGTAACCGAATTGGGCGAAGCCGCTTTTTATGGCCCCAAACTCGACTTCATGGTAAAAGATGCAATCGGCCGAAGTTGGCAATTGGGCACCATTCAGGTTGACTACAATCTACCGGAACGATTTGGTTTAGAATATATTGGTGCAGATGATAAACGCCACCGGCCAGTAATGATTCACCGTGCGCCGTTTGGCTCAATGGAGCGTTTCTGCGCTGTTTTGATAGAACATACAGCTGGTAAATTTCCGCTCTGGCTTACCCCCGAACAGGTCGCCGTACTACCTATCAGCGAAAAGTATAACGATTATGCTGAAAAAGTTTCAAATTATCTGAAAAATTCCGATATTCGCGCCGTCGTTGACGACCGTAACGAAAAGATTGGCAGGAAAATCCGCGACAATGAGATGAAAAGAACCCCTTATCTGCTTATTGTCGGAGAAAAAGAGTTTGAATCCAACACTGTTGCAGTACGCCGTCAAGGCGAAGGTGATAAAGGTTCGATGAGCTTTGAGGCATTCACACAAATGATTCAAAGCGATATCAAATCAATGCTTTCAGATCTTTACATTTAATTGATGTTTAATTAATTATAGGAGGAACAAGCCATAGCCGTTCTTAGAACTAATTCCACCGGAGCAAGAGCTCCAAAGGATGATGACAAATCGCAGTTCAGGATCAATCATCAGATCCGAGGTGTTCCCGAGGTAAGACTCGTTGGAGACAACATCGAAAACCCGGGTGTTTACAGAATTCAGGAAGCTTTGCGAAAAGCCGACGAATTGGAACTGGACCTGGTAGAAATTTCGCCCAACGCCGAGCCTCCGGTCTGTCGGATAATCGACTATCAAAAGTTTCTTTATGCTCAGAAGAAAAAGCAGAAAGAGCTAAAGGCAAAGGCTGCGAAAATCGTGGTAAAAGAGATTCGGTTCGGTCCGAATACCGATGACCACGACTATAATTTTAAATTAAAACATGCTGAAAAGTTCCTTCAGGAAGGGGCAAAAGTAAAGGCATTCGTCTTTTTTAAAGGACGTTCGATTCTTTACAACGAACAGGGTGAAATCCTGCTGCTCCGCTTTGCCAACGACCTCGAAGAGTTCGGAAAGGTAGAGCAACTTCCCAAACTTGAAGGAAAAAGAATGTCGATATTTATTTCGCCGAAAAAGAAAAAATAATTTAACAATTAGACAGAGATGCCTAAAATGAAAACAAATCCCGGAGCGAAGAAACGCTTCAAGCTTACCGGGTCAGGAAAAATTAAAAGGAAACATGCTTACCATAGCCACATCCTTACCAAAAAAAGCAATAAACGCAAAAGAAACCTTTTGGGCTTTGTTGGTGTAGCCGATGTTGATGTAGCCGGTGTAAAAAGGCTGCTCGCCATGAAATAATCATTCTCCTTTTAGACAAAAATTAATTAATAACCGGGCACTGAGCAGCAAAGAGTCGTTTAAGTTCGAACGCCAGAGTCCTAAATTAAATTGAAATGCCAAGATCAGTTAATCATGTCGCTTCAAAAGCGCGCCGCAAAAAGCTTTTGCTTGCCACCAGAGGGTACTTTGGGTCAAGAAAGAATGTCTGGACGGTTGCCAAGAATACTTGGGAAAAAGGTCAGCAATATGCCTACCGTGACAGAAAGAGAAAAAAGAGCCTCTTCCGTGCATTGTGGATTCAGCGTATCAACGCTGCCGTCCGTACCGAAGGCCTCTCCTATTCTCAATTTATGGGCAAATTAAAAGCCTCTAATATTGAAATCAACCGTAAGGTCCTTGCCGACCTTGCACTAAACAATCCAACTGCATTCAGTGCGATTGTTTCGAAGGTGAAGTAAATCAGTCAGGCGAAATAAATAAAACAGGAAAGGAGCTCTTAAGGCTCCTTTTTTATTTCATGACAGTCAGAAAAACTCTCTCCAACGCTTAAGCGCTGTGGCAATTTTCGATATACCACGAAACGGTATGTTCACGGCCGGCAACCAATTCTTCCAAAATCTTGTAATCGTCCCATTTACTGTGGTAGCTACAACTTTGATCCATGGCATACGAAAGCAAAAGCCATTCTTTTACTGCTTTCATCGTTAATTTTCCTTCGAACTGTTTTAAAAGCTGTAAATAGCGCGGCCCAATGATTTCGACATAAGGTTCCTCACGTTTCAAAATGTCACGTGTTGTGAACAGATGATCCTCAATCTGGATAAACTCATTTTCATTAAGCGAGATACTGAATTTGAAAGTTTTTTTTGTCATAACCCACCTCCTAGCTCATTAGCTTGATTTGCTATATTCAATTTATGACAAATTGTTGACATTGAAAAGAAAAGCAACAGGAAAATTTATAACGGCAAAACAGGGAAAATCACCTTTTCAACCCAACACCGCAGCGAAAAATCCTACGACAAATGATTATAGCATAGCTGAATGGTTTGCAACGACGAGTCGGGCATACACTCGAAAGGCTGAAGGTTGCGCGCAAGACATTGGGCAAAATAGTTTACCTCATTCGAAAAACCTTCGTTTGGTACACCTATTTCAACTGTAGCGATTTCATCGTCATTGGCAATCTCAATCACTTCGGGTTTTTCTGTAGAATAAACAATTGTAGCTTTCTCGAAGATCGCGTTATATCCGGCAATAAAAGGATATGCTGAATGGAAAATATTACCGCCTTCAATTTTAACCGTGATATTTTTGTCGTAATAGCTCCACATGGCGCTGATATAATCGTGCTTGCTTAAAACGCCCGGAAGAAAATTGCTGTTGATACTGCCTGGTTGGCCTAGCACCGAATTGGCAAAATCGATATCATGTATCATCAAATCGAAAAGTGCACCGCCGGAACTGCCGAATGCGACACGTTTCTCTTTCCATTCGCCCCAGGCCGGTACTCCGGAAAATCGGCTCAACGATAAAAAGGAGAGTTTACCGAATTCATTTCCAGCAATCCATTCTTTCAATTTGCGATAGGCTGGCATAAAACGCACCACATGTCCCACCATCAAAATGGTCTCTTTCTTTTTCGACAATGAAATTAGCTCTTCGGCTTGTTTAATATCCAATGTGAATGGTTTTTCCAAAAAGACATGTTTTCCGCACAACAGTGCCTTACGGGCCAGTTCGTAATGCAAATCAACATGAACACAAATAAATACGGCATCAAAGTCTTCATATCTAAGCATCTCGTCGAAACTGGCATACCGAGGTATATTGGAGAGTTTTTCGGGGCTGATGGTACCTGTTGAGAAATTGCCTTTTAGCTCGTCGATGTTTTTGTCGATAACTTCAGGGTTCTTATCGGCAATTGCAACCAGTTCCAAATCGGGGTTCTCCAATATATTTTTAGTATGGGTCAATCCCATAAAACCAAAGCCAACGACTACAATTCTCTTCATCAGATAAAAAATTGACTGTTTTCTTCAAAAAAAGAGTAAAACAGCTTG
>CAYOJD010000133.1:6298-7570 GCA_964404205.1 uncultured Prolixibacteraceae bacterium | reverse complement strand
CGCGACAAAGAGGTTATCGATATCGAACTCCAGTTAAAAGATCTGGAAACCATCGAAAACCGGATTGCCAAATTGCAGAAACAGGCAAAAGTGGGTAATGATAAAATTGCGCAAAAAACCCTTTCCACTGCCGAACGGATAAAAGAGGCCCTGCTTCAGGGAAAATCGGCCCGTACGGTCGAGCTTACCGAAGAGGAAGAAGCCCTCACGCACGACTTCTTTCTGCTGACCTCCAAACCGGTACTCTATGTTTGCAATGTCGACGAAGCCGCTGCTTCGACCGGCAACAAGTTTACCGAAGCCGTTAAAAATGCCATTGCCGACGAAAGTGCCGAAATCCTGATTATTGCAGCCGCCACCGAAGCCGATATCGCCGAACTGGAAAGCTACGAAGAAAAGCAGCTCTTCCTCGAAGATTTAGGACTCGACGAGCCCGGTGTAAACAAATTGATTCATTCGGCTTACAAGCTGCTCAACCTTCAAACCTATTTTACCACCGGTGCCGACGAAAGCCGCGCGTGGACATTCACGAAAGGCATTAAAGCCCCCAAGGCAGCCGGGATTATCCATAGCGATTTCGAGAAAGGGTTTATCCGCGCCGAAGTGATCAAATATGACGAATATGTGAAATTAGGTTCCGAGTCGGCCTGCCGCGAAGCCGGTAAAATTGCCATCGAAGGAAAAGAATATGTAGTCCAGGATGGCGACATTATGCACTTCCGTTTCAACGTTTAATTCCAGGGCCAATGGCCTCTTCCCAATAACAAAAAAAGTCCGGTTCCCCGGACTTTTTTTCTTTGTTACCATCTGTCGGTTATTCGTTAATCTCTTCGTAAGTTACATCCTCGACCGCATTGCCCTGATAAGTTTTTGGCGCACGCGAAAGTTTCCATGCCGAATAAAGTTCGGCTAAACTGTACAAAACCATAATCCCACCTAAAATAGAGACAATGGTTTGGGTCGATGTTTCGGGCTTTGCCAACAGAAACGAACCACCCAAAATCATGATTAACCCGCTTACCAATAAAAACCAGGGCTTGTTGGGCATGGTCATTGCATTCAGCGCACCAACAAACTGTAGAAAGCCAAAGAGCAGCAACATTATCCCAATTACAATAATAAAAAGGTTCACCACCATTTCGGGGGCCAGCACCAGCACTAACCCAACGGCGGCATTAAAAATCCCCTGCGCTACCCTGAAACTTCGAACTGCCGATGATTTCTGACGAAACGACAACAGCAGGGTCAGTAAAGCGTTTAGCAGCAATATCC
>CAYOJD010000133.1:2695-6288 GCA_964404205.1 uncultured Prolixibacteraceae bacterium | reverse complement strand
CGCCCAAAATCATTACAACAGTTTTAACGGTGAGTTCGGGGGTGAGCAACAGCAAGAGGCCGGTTGTCAGCGTAATCAAACCCCGCGTGACCAAACTTCCCACCGTTGGGGCAAAAAAATTTTTCATCTTACGATTTTATTTAATGTTATTCGGCTCGATAAAAATAAGCTATTTGTTTTTCTTTTCCTCTGTTTCGTGAACCGGAGAGTGCAACTCTTCGCCTCCTTTGGTTTTGGCCAGCATCGATGCCAGAACACCAATGGCCAAACTACCCAGAATAAAGACCAGCGAAACCATTGGCGGAAATTTATAATGGTTCACCAATATCATTTTTACGCCCACAAAAATCAGGATAAATACCAGACTGTATTTTACATAGCCAAAACGGCCCATCATACTGGCCAGAAAGAAATAGAGGTTACGCAAACCTAAAATGGCAAAAATATTGGAGGTAAATACCAGAAACGGGTCAGTTGTAACGGCAAAAATAGCCGGAATAGAGTCGACGGCAAAAATCACATCGGTAAACTCGATAACCACCAATGCCGCGAAGAGGATAGTGGCATAGCGCTTGCCCTCTTTCACCGTGAAATAACTGTTGTCCTTTGCCTCCCAGTCGATGGGAATAAATTTACTGATAAAACGGAGTGCCGGGTTTCTGTAATAATCCACATTGTCGTGACGGGCTGTCATCATCGAGAAGGCTGAATAGAGCAGGATGCCGCCAAAAACATAGGTCGACCAATGAAATTTGGCGATTAAAGCCGTCCCGAGCAGAATCATTATCCCACGGAAAATCACGGCACCGATAATCCCCCAAAACAATATGCCATGTTGATTCTTTTCAGGAATCGAAAAGTAGGAGAAAATCATGGCAATCACGAATATATTGTCGAGGCTCAACGATTTTTCAATCAAATAACCGGTATAATATTTCAGCAAAGCATCCGATGGCAAAGTTCCATTTGGATTGACAGCAAAGATATTTTCTTTGTAAACCCAATAAATCACCCCACCAAAAAGCAGGGCAAAGACAATCCAAACCATGGTCCAGAAAAGCGATTCCTTCATCGAAATCACATGTTGTTCTTTATGAAAAACCCCTAAGTCGATAACCAGTAAAAGGGCAATCAGCGCTAAAAATGCTATCCACAATACAACCATAACGATTTATTCAATTTAAATTCATTTTAAAAAACGTCGCAAACATACAAAAATAACAACTATGCCGCCTTAGGGTTCATCCCGGCAAAAAAGTCGAAAGAAATGGCGGGAAATCATACCTCCCTGAAGTGAAGTCAGGTTTTCCCGGTTTCGGGATAGGGCAATATAAATCCATTTGGCAGTTGCTGAAGTTCAGCAAGGGCACTTGAAAACCATTTGGCAGTTGCTGAAGTTCAGCAAGAGTGTCTGAAAACCATTTGGCATTTGCTGAAGTTCAGCAAGGGTACTTGAAAACCATTTGGCATTTGCTGAGGTTCAGCAAGGGCACTTGAAAACCATTTGGCATTTGCTGAGGTTCAGCAAGGGCACTTGAAAACCATTTGGCATTTGCTGAGGTTCAGCAAGAGTGACTGAAAACCATTTGGCAGTTGCTCCAATGGAGCAAAGACTATTTTATCGTGTCGCTATGGGTTTCGAACGATAGAAGCCAAAGCGTATTGGATATCGGGGTAGTCGAAACGGAAACCTTCGGCTACGATTCGCCCCGGCTCCACAAACTGACCACCCAAAAGGGTTACAGCCCCTTCGCCGTACAGCATTTTTAGGGCAAAAGCAGGAACGGCAAACCAGGCCGGGCGCTTAACCACCCTTGCCAATGCTTTGGTGAAACCGTAATTGGTGGTAAAGTGGGGCGAAACAAAATTATAAACCCCCGAGCTTTCGTTACGCGATAGCAGGAAAAGTGCTGCCCGGCAAAAATCGTCGATATGGATAAACGAGAAACCTTGTCGTCCGTTGCCCAGCTTCCCGCCCAGACCGGCTTTAAAAATGGGGAGCAGTTTTGGTAAAGCACCACCGTTCTTTCCAAGCACCAACCCTATACGGATAATGCAAAGCCTCACTTCAGCCTCCACAACCGGGCGAATAGCCGCCTCCCATTGCCGGCAAACATCAGCAAGAAAACCGGTGCCGAAATGGGTCGAGCTTTCATTGTGCACCTTTTCGTCATCATAAATCCCAATGGCCGAAGCCGACAAAACCACCGGCGGCCTTGCCTCAGACGGACAATTGATAATGGCTTCGGCCAGCATACGGCTTACCGATACCCTGCCCAACAAAATTTCATCCTTGTAAGAATGGCTCCACCTTTTCACAACAGGTGCTCCCGCAAGATTGACCACGGCATCGGTACCGGCAATTTTGGCCGCGATGGCGGTAACGCCCAACTGAAAATCGGCTCTTGTCAACGCAATAACCTGATGTCCGTTGGCCGTTAAAAATGCGGATAAATTTTGTCCAATAAACCCTGTAATACCTGTAATTGCTACTTTCACGATAGTTCAGATTAAATCATTGTAAAATAGCCTCTGCTATTTCGGCTGTTCAGTGATAAATAATCGGTAAATTATGACAATTTTGTACTGAACAAAGAACAGGTAAGTTACTAAATGGCCGCAAAGAAAACAACCCCTTCAACCACAAAGAAAAAGAGAACGCTGTTCAGCCGAAGCGGAAGTTCAAAGAAACATCCGTTGTGGAAAAATGTGCTGTTGTGGATGGTCAAACTGGGCTTTTTCTTTCTTTTTCTGATGGTCATTTTGTTCGGGTTGGTCTATATTGGTGCGTTCGGCCGGCTGCCCGATGCCGAAACGTTGATCAAAATTAAGGAACCGGTCGCTTCGGAAGTCTTCTCGCAGGACGGCAAGCTGCTGGGCCGCTACTATGTCGAGAACCGGAGCAATGTCAACTTCAAGGAGATATCGCCCAATGTAATTAATGCCCTGATTGCTACCGAAGATTCGCGGTTTTACGAACATCGCGGCATCGACGAATGGGCGGTGCTCAGGGTCTTTGTCAAAAGTATCTTTCTGGCCGACCGAAGCTCGGGGGGCGGCTCTACCCTATCGCAACAGATAGCCAAAAATATATTCGGCCGCGAAAAACTTGGCCCGTTGACATTGCCTGTCAGTAAAATCAGGGAATCGATTATTGCCTATCGTTTGGAAAAGCTTTATTCGAAAGAGGATATTCTTACGCTTTATTTGAATACGGTCCCGTTTGGCGAAAATACTTTTGGAATTGAAACGGCAGCCGAACGTTTTTTCAGTACTTCGCCCGCGAAGCTATCCGTTCCGCAGGCCGCCACGCTGGTCGGCATCCTCAAGGCCAACAATGCCTACAACCCGAGGCTCAATCCCGAACGATCGCTTCAACGTCGAAATACCGTTATCCGGCAGATGGAAAAAAATGATTATCTCACCAAAGCCGAAGCGGACAAATATTGCGACCAACCATTGGGATTGAAATACAATTATCTGGTTTACAATACCGGTTTAGCCGCCTATTTCAGGGAGATGGTGCGGCCCGAAATGGAGAAATGGTGCGCGGCCAACACCAAACCCGACGGGACTCCCTACAACCTCTACAC
>CAYOJD010000133.1:1433-2685 GCA_964404205.1 uncultured Prolixibacteraceae bacterium | reverse complement strand
CCTCTACACCGACGGCTTGCACATTGTTACCACCATCGATTCGCGGATGCAGCGTTATGCCGAAACCGCGATGAAAGAGCAGATGAAGCAATTGCAGGAAACTTTCGACCAACACTGGAAAGGGAAAAACCCGTGGGGCAGCGACAATAATGTAGTGGTTCGGGCCATGAAACGCTCCGACCGTTACCAGCGGATGAAAAAGGCCGGCAAAGTACAGAAAGAGATTGACCAGGCGTTCAAAACCCCGGTCAACATGAAACTATTTGCCTGGGACGAGGTGAAGCAGGTCAAGATGACACCGCTCGATTCGGTCAAATATTCGCTGAAACTGCTTCGTAGTGCATTTCTGGCTATAAATCCGAAAAATGGGGCTATCAAAGTATGGATTGGGGGCAACGATTTCCGCTTCTTCCAGTATGATAACGTCCGTTCGTCGCGCCAGGTAGGCTCAGTTTTCAAGCCAATCGTCTACACTGCCGCCCTCGAAAGCGGAATGCAACCCGATAAGTATTTTGCCAACGAACTGATAACCTATCACGATTATCAGGATTGGACCCCGCAGAATGCCGATGGCAAATATGGCGGTTTCTATTCGCTCGAAGGGGCACTGACCAAATCGGTCAATACCGTTTCGGTACAGGTACTGATGGAAAGCGGAATATCCGAAACCGTTGGCCTTGCCCGCAAAATGGGTATCGAAGCCGAACTGTCGGAATACCCTTCACTGGCGCTTGGGGCAGCCAACATTCCGCTTTATCAGTTGGTAAAGGCCTATTGCTGTTTTGCCAATAATGGCATGACGGTGAAACCGTATCATCTTATCCGTATCGAAGACGGCAACGGGAAAGTGCTCGAGAAATTCAGCCGCGACAGCGAAAGCAACGAAGCGGTATCGCCCGAAAACACCAGGATTATCAACCGTTTTCTCCAATCGGTGGTCGACGAAGGAACCGGTGCCTCCATCCGGACCAAATTCAACATTACAGGCGACTTTGCCGGAAAAACAGGTACTACCCAAAATTATGCCGATGGATGGTTTATTGGTTACACGCCTGATATCGTTACCGGCAGTTGGGTCGGTGCCGACGACCCGGCCATCCATTTCCGCTCCATAGCATACGGCTCAGGCTCTTACATGGCCCTCCCCATCGCCGGTGGCTTCTTCCGCCGACTGTACAGCGATCCGGCTTTTGCTTCATGGAAAGAACACACCTTCCCGCTGCCCGACGAGGAAACGCTGGCCATGCTCGAT
>CAYOJD010000133.1:0-1423 GCA_964404205.1 uncultured Prolixibacteraceae bacterium | reverse complement strand
GCTCGATATTCCACCTTTCGCCGAAACCGTAAAACAACGCAAACAAGGTAGTTTCTGGGATATTTTCAAAAGCGACCGCCCGAAAACGGAAACGAAAACCGAAACGAAAAAAGAGAGCGAAAAACCGGCTCATCCGGCCAATCCACCCAAAGAAGAAAAGAGCAATATCTGGCAGAAAATCAAAGATGCCCTGAAAAAGAAATAAAACAGGAGACTTGAGTTTCGGCAAGAATTGCATCCAAGTCATTATTTATTGAGGGAGCAGGAAAAATTTTATCTTTTCCTGCTGATAAGGTTAAACCAATTGGGTTTTGTTTTATCTAAAAAGTTTAGATAAATATTTTTTCAATTAAACAACCCAACAGGTTATGCCATATTGCCTCAAGCCTGACACTCGAAAGCGGAGACCAATTGTTGATGCCGTGGTAACCCTATTTCTGCTGATTTTGTTTTTTTCATGTCGAAATACAGATATTGAAAAACAATTTCAGCTGCTCACCAAAAATCAACTTCAACCTTCGGGGATTACCATTATCGCCCCACTTCCCGGAACAATCTTTCCACCTGAGTTTCCGGCTCCGCTCTTTTCGTGGAATGACATGTTAAACGCCAATGGTCAGTGGCATATTAAACTTTCGATGGCTGATGGCCATGAGCTATATCGTGGAACCACGGAAAAACCCACATGGCGCCCCGATTCGACAATCTGGCAAAAAATAAAGTGGCAGTCGGCGACAGGGCAAATTTCGCTTACCATAGTAGGATCTGGAAACAATATCTTCTCCGGCAAATACACTTCCGCCCAAAGCACCTTTTCGTTTTCCAACGACTCAGTGGGCGCCTCCATCTTCTTCAGGGCCGTTCCCTTGCCTTTTAGCCATGCGGTGAAAAATGTCAGGGAAATAGAATGGTATTCAGGGAAGGTCGATGGGGGGAAACCGCGCAAAGTACTGACCAATATTCCCGTTTGTGCCAACTGTCACTCTTTCTCCCAAAGCGGGAATATTGCCATGGACATTGACTATGCCAACGACAAAGGCTCCTATATCATCGCCAATATTGAAGACACGGTTCAGTTGACCTTCGATAAAATCATCACCTGGAGCGACTATAAAAGAGAAGATGGGGGAACAACCTACGGGCTGTTGTCACAAATATCGCCCAATGGCCGGTATATATTATCGACCGTTAAAGATCGCTCAGTATTTGTTGCTGTCGACAATCTCGAGTATTCTCAGCTCTTTTTCCCCATCAAGGGAATCGTTGCCTGGTACGACAAAACAACCAAAACCTATCACGAGCTGCCCGGTGCTTCCGACAAACAGTATGTGCAAAGCAATCCCAACTGGTCGCCCAACGGCGACGAAGTTCTGTTTACCCGTGCCAATCGTTATCTCTCTTCCAAAATCGACAATTCAGAAAC